>CAYIOH010000049.1:0-13679 GCA_964364975.1 uncultured Bifidobacteriaceae bacterium | reverse complement strand
GACCGGGCTATTTCTTCTTCTTGAAAAGATCAGTGATCCCCTTGGTCGCGTTGCCGATGTCCTTCGTTGCCTCGTTCACCGCGCCTTTGCCGATGTCGGTGGCCGCACCAGCCACAGCCTTGAGTGAGCCTTCCGTAATCTCGCTGAAAATCCGCTTGCTGAGATCTCCAGCCGTGATGCCTTCGGGTCCTTGGCCCAGGTTGGTGAAATGGATTTCCGGCAATGGCGCAGTGACGACTTTCCCACCGAGCGCGGCGACCCCCAACGTTACCTTGCCGCTGGTGATGACAACGTCGTCCACTTGAAGCTTCTTGCCAGGCTTTTCACTCTTTGTGGTAGCCTTGTCACTGCTATCGCTTGCGGTTGCATCGACGTTTGATTGAATCTTTTTCAAGTTGTTTCCACCTGGTCCAAGTTCATAGGTGATTTGCGGCGATTCGATGCGAATGGAGTGCACGACGATTTTGTCCGAAAGCAATGAACCGGGGCTAACCGACACACTGGTACTACCGACACTGATGGCGTTTGGCGTTTTGTAGCCCTCCGGGTTGCCGACGATGAGGCCCTTGATTTTCGCCGAGCCGGACAACAGCGAGAGGTTCACGCTGTCGAGTTTGATGTCCACCTTGGCAATTTGTGGACCGATGGCTTCGACGCCTTTCTTGATGGCGCCGTCGAGGAACAAACCGATGGCCACCACGACGAGAATCACAACGACAACCAGTGCGATTGCGAGTCGAATGAGGAGTTTTTTCATAATGTTCAGAATTCCATCACATGAAGCTCTTTCCAGCCACTAAAAAAAGCCGGAACGCCGCCGCGGGCCGTTTCATTCCGCCAGCACTTCGCGGACGAGGTCGGCGAGTTGTTTTGCTTGATAGGGTTTGGCCAGAAACCGATCGGGTTTTTGCTCTGCGTGGTGGTAGATGGTTTCATCCACCGTGCCGCTGACCAGAATGATCTTTTGGCGCGGATTGATGCGCCGGCAGGCTTGGATCAAATCCATGCCGTTTATGGTGTGCATCGCATAGTCAGTCACGATCAGAGACGGCGGCGGTTTGGTGAGGCCAAACGCGCGCACGGCCGTGTTGGGGTCGCGAAACGTCCGCACACGGAAGCCCAGCGGTTCGAGCACGAGCGCGACCAGTTCGAGCAACATCGGCTCGTCGTCCACAGCGAACACCAGCGGTCGCGAATCGTCCCCGGACGGGTTGGCGGTGGCGGGAGGCTGGTTCATGTCGTTTGTGACCTGCGAATTAGCACGACGCGGTGTGACTGGCAAGCGGACTTTCGCCAAATTTTTCACCCAAACTCAAAGCTAGGAGTTCACGCATTATTCGCCCTTTGAGCGTTGAACTTTGAGCTTTCCGCTTTGCACGTCCCGTCATAGTGTTGCCGCAGGTCAATTTCGACTAACAGCACGGCGCAAAACGAGCGTTTATGAAAGCAACGAGAACCTCTGCCAAACGAAAAAAGGCCGCGACCACAGGGCGTCCAACTCGGGCGCGTAACGCGGCGGCCAGAATCAAATCCGCCGCCCAGCCCAAGCGCGCTCGCGCGATACGGCGCGTCGCAAAAAAGAAACCCACCCCGCGCCGAGCGGCGGTTCCCATCCCGACGATTCTCCTCGAAGGCGACCACCCGGCGCCGCTGACCGCGAGCGGTCCGGGCGAAAAATTCGCGCTTGGCCCCACGCCGCCCGAACAGCATTTCGAGACGGAGAGCGCCGAGTTGCCGGAAGCCTACGGCACCAAGCGCCTCCACCTCACCGCGCGCGACCCCCACTGGCTTTACGCAAACTGGGACCTCACGCGCGACCAGCAGCTTCGCTGCAACAAGCAGTCGGTGGACGATCATTTGATCTTGCGTATTTACGCCGATGCCGTAGGCGGCAATCCGATTTCGGAAATTCATGTGCATCCGGAGTCGCGCCATTGGTTCGCGAACGTCGAGCGTGCGGGCGCGAAATACGCGGCGGAAATCGGCTTTTACCGAAAAGGTCGCAAATGGACAAGCGTCGCCACTTCCGACGCGACGCTTACGCCGCCGGAAACAGTTTCCCCTGAAACCACCACTGAGTTCGCCACGATTCCGGTGGACATGCCGTTTGAAAGACTGCTTGCGCTTGTGGCGCAAGCCGTGCGCGAACATCGCCCGCTGGCTCAGGCAGTCGAAGAATTGCGACGCGTTGGCCATCCTGAATTGCCACGCGCGGCGACGATGCCGACCGCGCCGTGGACACCGGAACAAGAACGTGCGCTGGCGGAAATCGTCAACCTGGACCAAGTGCGGCGCGTGTGGATCGGCTCGCTGGAAATTACGGAACTGGTGCGTCGGCAGCTTGAGCGGGGAATTTCGTCCCTCAGTTTGCCCACTTCGCCCGCCGGCGCCGTTTCGAGCATTTCAAGTCCGTTCGGTGGCGAGCGGGCACGCGGCAAGGGTTTTTGGTTCAACATAAACGCTGAACTGATCATTTACGGAGCGACCGAGCCGAACGCGTCGGTGGCCATCGGCGGACGGAAAATCAAACTGCGCCCCGATGGTTCGTTCACCTATCGCTTTTCGCTGCCGGACGGACGGTATGATTTGCCCGTGGTGGCGGTTGCGGCGGATGATACGGACGCGCGGGCGGCGGAATTGAAATTTACCCGCACGACGGAATACCTCGGCGACGTTGGCGCGCAGCCACAAGACTCGGCGTTGAAACCGCCGACCCCGGACGATGCCTGAGCCACCTTTCATCAACCGGGACGAAGAACATCTGCGCCTGCTGACCATTTTTCATTTCGTGTGCGCAGCCTTGGCAGCGTTATTTGCCTGCATCCCAATCATTCATTTCGTTTTGGGGCTGGTAATGCTATTCGCGCCGCACGCATTTGGTCCGGGCAAAAATCAGCCGCCGCAGTTTCTGGGATTGCTATTCGTCATTCTGGGTTTGGGATTGATGCTCGCCGGCTGGACGTTTGCCGCATTGCTGGCTTGGGCGGGCCGCTGTCTGGGCCGGCGAAAGCACTACACTTACTGTTTTGTCATGGCGTGCGTGGCGTGCCTGTTCCAACCGTTCGGGGTGGTGCTCGGCGTGTTCACGATCGTCGTGCTGCTGCGCCCATCGGTTAAGCAACTTTTTGGGCAAGCCGGACAGCCCGCCTGATTCGATGACGCCCGCGACCATTCTTCATTTTTCATTTTTCATTCTGCCTTTCTAAATGCACGGCTACCTTTCACTCGTTCTCCACGCGCATCTGCCTTTCGTCCGCCATCCCGAGCACGATAAGTTTTTGGAAGAGGCGTGGCTGTTCGAAGCCATCACCGAAACCTACGTGCCGCTCCTCCAGATCATGGAAGGCTGGGCGCACGACGGCATGGAAACGCGTCTGACGCTAACCCTCTCCCCAACACTGTGCGCGATGCTGCTCGATCCGCTGCTGCAAGACCGTTACGAACGACACCTGCGCGGGCTGATTGAACTGGCGGAAAAGGAAATCCACCGCACGCATTGGGACCGCGCGTTCCACGAATTGGCTTGGATGTACCATCACCGCTTCACGACCATCCGCGACTCGTATCTGGCGTACGGGCGCAACATCGTCGGCGCGTTCCGAAAATTCCAGGACCTTGGCCGGCTGGAAATCATCACCACGGCCGCCACGCATGCGTTGCTGCCTTTGTTCGCCAACCATCCGCCCACCATCCGCGCGCAAATCCTCGTCGCGCGCGATCATTATCGGAGTTGTTTTGGTCGCGACCCGCGCGGCATCTGGCTGCCGGAATGCGCCTATTTCGAGGGTGTGGAGGATTATTTGCAGGATGCGAACCTCCGCTGGTTCATCATGGACACGCACGGGTTGCTGCACGCGCAACCGCGTCCGCGCTATGGCGTGTTCGCGCCCATCTACACGCCCAATGGCATCGCCGCGTTCGGCCGCGACCTCGATTCCTCGCGCCAGGTCTGGAGCAAGCAGGAGGGCTATCCCGGTGATGCGCGCTATCGCGATTTTTACCGCGACATCGGCTTTGACCTCGATTTCGATTACGTGAAGGCGCATTTGCCCTCGCCGGATTACCGCGGATTCACCGGCCTGAAATATTTCCGAATCACCGGCGGTGTGCCGGACAAGCAACCCTATCAACGCGACATGGCGTTGAATGCAGCGGCGGAGCACGCGGGGCACTTTCTCAACGCGCGCCTGGCGCAAATCAACAAGCTCGGCGGCATCATGGACCGTCCGCCGCTGGTACTCGCACCGTACGATGCGGAGTTGTTCGGACATTGGTGGTATGAAGGACCGGAGTTCCTCGATTACTTCGTGCGCAAGGCCTATTACGACCAGAAAACCTTTTTACTCGTCACGCCCGAGGATTATTTGCGGCTGCATCCCACCAACCAGATCGCCAGGCCGGGCGCGTCAAGTTGGGGCGAAGAAGGCTACTATCGTGTCTGGCTCAACGAAAAAAACGAGTGGATTTATCCGCACCTCCAGGTGGTGCAGGAGCGCATGACAGAACTGGCGCGGCGGTTTCTCGATCCGCCCCCGCTGATCCAACGCGCGCTCCGGCAGGCCGCGCGCGAGTTGCTGCTGGCGCAATCCAGCGACTGGCCGTTCATCTTGCGCGCCGGCACGAGCCCGGACTACGCGCGCAAGCGGGTGAAAGACCACCTGCTGCGTTTCATCGCGCTTTACGATCAGTTGAAGAAGAAAAAGGTGGACGAAAAATGGCTGCGTGAAGTGGAAAGCCGCGACAAACTGTTCCCGGAAATCAACTGCGCCTACTGGGCATAACCCTCAACGCGCGGTCGTCGCCTGCAATGTGGCGGCGAAGGCGTTCGTGCCGGTCTTGACCCAGGACACGGTGCCGGCGGCGGCGTTGGACGAGCCGGCGGGGAAATTCAGCCAGCCGATCATCACTTCACTGCCTTTGCTTAACGAGAGATAAAACGGATAATCGCCGTTTTTGGCCAGCGTGTTCGCGACGCTGAACTTTCGACCGTCGTTGAGCGCGCCGCCCACGCTCGCCCGGCCGGTTGTGGCGATCTTGCTCAGACCCGTTGCCGCCGTGGACGCAATTGACTCTGCGCGCTCCAGCAGAAACGCGCGCTGTCCCGCTTGCGGGGCAGGATTAACCTGCGAGTTAAAGACCCTGCGGTCACCTGCCAGTGCCGCCACCCAGCCACTGTCGTTGATGGTGCCGTAAACTTCGTCCGTGCCGTTGCCGAGGTCCACGCGCAAGCTCACGGCCAGCGGCGAAGACAACGAGCGCGGAATCGTCACGGTCGCGTCGCCATTGATGTCGAACAGGCCGCGCAAGGAGTAGCGTTTGCCGCCCACCGTCACCCTGCTGCTGAACGCGCCGGACGTCGTCACGGTGAGCGTGAACGTACCCGAACTGTCTGGCGTCACGCCGTTCGTATTCCACACCAGACCCGAGTAGTTGCCTTTCACCGGGTTGAACGGGGTCGGCACGAATTTCGCCACGAGGGCGAGGCCGGGTTGCATCATAAAACTCAACGTCGGGCTGGTCGAAGCGATCCCTTCCCAACCCGCGAACACCTGGCCCGCACCCGGTCGCGCCGTGACGGTGTAAGTCCTGCTGACGACGAGTTGTTTGCCATTAAGATTCGGCTTCACGCTGCCGAGGCCGTTTGTTTGGAGCGAGAGGGTTGCGAACACCGGCCCGGGGTTGGTGAGAATCTGAACGACAACCGGCGCGGATGTGCTGCTCAAACCGGAATCAGCCGTTGCCACGGCAGTGAGTAAGTAACTGCCGGTCGTGGTTGCCTTCCAATTCACGGAAAACGGCGGCGCGGAAAAAGTCGCCAGCGCCAAGCCGTTGGCGAACAATTGAACGCTCGTGATGGCCGAGTTCGTCGAACCCGCCACGGCGCTGACGGTGACCGTGGCGCTCGCGCCAAGCACGATTTGAGAATTGTTAGTCGGGGTGGCGATGTTCACGGTCGGCGGGATGGGTGGCGGAGGAGGGTTGGTGTCAATCGGAATGCCGCTCGCAACGCTGACCGCGCGGGCTGCGTTCACCCGTCCGTAACCGAACGACGCATCCGGCCCAACAACGCCGAGATCGTCCGCCGTTTGTTCGAGCACCGAAACAATCTGCGAGTTATCAAGCAAAGCGTTGGCGGACGCGATGAGCGCGGCGACAGCGGCAATGATCGGACTGGCGAACGATGTGCCGCTCCAGGCCGAATACGGATTCGCGAGATCGCGCGCGGTCGTGAAAATGTTGTCGCCCGGCGCGGCGAGGGCGAGGTGATTGCCGGTGCTGGAAAAACTGGCGAGCGTGTCGTCCGGCTCGGTGGCGGAGACGGCCACGACATGTTCGCAAGCGGCTGGATATTGCGGCGTGCTGTTGCCGTTGTTGCCGGCGGCGGCCACAATGACAACGTTGTTGCTCCACGCGTAATTGATGGCGTCCTGCAGCGTGCTCGACGACGCGCTGCCGGCGAGGCTGAGGTTGATGACGCGGGCGCCCTGGTCCACCGCGTAGCGAATGCCCTGCGCGAGCGTCGAGTAGGCCGCGAAGCCGGAGGCATCCATGACTTTCACCGGAAGAATTTTGCTGCCAAACGCAACTCCTGCGACGCCGATGAAGTTGTTGCCCGCGGCGGCAATGACGCCCGCGACGGCGGTGCCGTGGCCAAAATCATCCGCTGGATCGTTGTCGCCCCACACAAAATCGTAACCGGGCAGCGTTTGGTCGCTGAGATCGGGGTGCGCGGCGTTGATTCCGGAGTCCAGGACGGCGACGACGACGTTGCTCGATCCGAAGGAGATGTTCCACGCTTGCGGCGCCTGAATTCTTTCCAGATGCCATTCGCTACCCGCGACCACGTAAGGATCATTCGGTACGAACGCCGCCTCGGCCAGGTAATCGCGTTCTGCAAACTCGATCGTCGGATCGCGTTGCAGTTCCGCGAGGATGCTCGCCGCGCTGGCCTCGGGGACGCCGACGACGCGGACGTTGGAGCGATGGATGGCGTGGTGTTGATGGCCACCGTGGCGAAGCAACGTCGAGGCAAGAACATTCTCGGTCACTCCGTTCCTGGGTTTGATAAGAATCCGCCCGGGAACGAACCGCGCAGGCGCGGCGGAAGCGGTGCAGGCAAGCAGAAAGCAGAAAAGAAATGTCGCGGGTCCGATAAAATGTGTATTCGGGCCTCGCTGGTTTGTCCGTTGGTGCGTCGTCGTGTCCACAGCCGGCTGCTCGCCGTGGACTTGCAAAGCTACGGATGTGCCACACAGCCGGGGCGTTCGGCGGATGGGGAGTGTAGTCGGGCAAACTGCCCAAAAACTGTAACTCGCGCCTGGATGGGACAGTTTTTAAGGCACTAACGTCTTGCCGGCGATTGGATCGCTGGTGATGGCGGGATTGTAAAGTTCGGATTTGAAATTCAAACCGCCCTTGCGCAGGCGTTTGACCAGCTTGCGATTCACTGGATCACCCCACCACTGCACGATGCTGTTGGCGATGCCCGCGGTAATGCCTTCAATTCCCGTCAATTGGTCGGTGCTCGCGTCGAGAATGTGGTCGAGAGTTGGAAAATGCCGCGCGAGCGATTTGGCCGCGCCCGTCCCGACGTGCAAAATGCCCAACCCGTAAAGCACCCGCCACGTATCGCGCGTTTTACTGGCGACGATAGCATCCACAAAATTCTTCGCCGACTTCTCGCCCATCCGTT
This sequence comes from uncultured Bifidobacteriaceae bacterium, assembly GCA_964364975.1. GTDB lineage: Bacteria > Verrucomicrobiota > Verrucomicrobiia > Limisphaerales > JADLHS01 > JALOTT01. The sequence goes on along the minus strand of CAYIOH010000049.1, from coordinate 5,986 downwards.
CGAGGTTGGCAACCTCCGCAACCTTGAGTTGGTAAAGCTCCGCGACGTCGCGCACCAGACCGCTCTTGACGAGTTGTGTCACGAGCACTTCCCCGCCGCCTTCGATGTTCATCACCTGAGGCGAACACCAATGCACCAAACCACGCCGCACCTGCGCCGGGCAATCGGGATTGGGGCATTGCCATTCCGCAGTCTGGTGTGGCGAGACTCCCGGCGAGTCATCGTGGGTCACTGACAGCGGCTCGCGTGGACGCTCGCCCCACCCAGCGCGCTTGAAAAGTTTCGAGCCGCACTCGGGACAAGTCTGCCAAGGATGAAAAATATTTCCATCTCCAGCCTGCTTGCCGAAAACAGCCGCGAAGAATTTGCCGATGAATTCGATCATTGTTACCGGAGAGCCATTTGAAATGGAAAGTAGGGCGGGCGCAACGCCATAGTCTGAGCCATAGTCTGAGCGGTTGTCTCCGCAAAGGCTCGGCTGAGCGCCCTGACATTTCCTCTGTTCGCTCGGCGCGCTATCGAGGGTAATCCAATCTGAGTAGATCGTGATGATCACTGGAGTGATGATTTCATTCACACCACGCGGCGAGTCCACGGACAGTCCACGGAAGTCGGTTGCGCCCGAGACGCCTGCTCGTTAACTTCCCGCTTTCCTGATCTCCAAATTTCCCTATCGTCTTTCCGCGATGTTTTCCGAAATCAAATCAGTTCACTTTGTCGGCATCTGCGGCACGGCAATGGCTTCGACGGCGGCGGCGTTGAAGGCGAAGGGCCTCCCCGTCACCGGCTCGGACCAAAATGTGTATCCGCCCATGTCCACGTTCCTCGCCGAGCGGCAGATCGAGGTGATGAACGGTTACGCGGAGCGCAACCTCGCGCACAAGCCCGACCTCGTTGTCATCGGCAACGCCATTTCCCGTGGCAATCCGGAGGCGGAATTCTGCCTCGATCACAAGCTGCGGTTTTGTTCGCTGCCGGATTTGCTCCGGGAGTTTTTCATACGCGGCAAACGCTCGATCGTCGTCGCCGGCACGCACGGCAAGACCACGACCACGGCGCTGCTAACGTGGGTGTTCGAGCATAACGGGCTGAATCCGAGCTACCTCATCGGCGGCATTCCGAACAATCTCAGCCAGGGCGCGCGGTTCACCGAGAGTGAATGGTTCATCATCGAGGGGGACGAATACGACACGGCGTTTTTCGACAAGCGCAGCAAGTTCATTCATTACCTGCCCGAAGTCGCCATCATCAACAACGTGGAGTTCGATCACGCGGACATTTTCCCCGACCTCGCAGCGATCCAGAAAACGTTCAGCCAGTTCATCCGGCTCGTGCCGCGCAACGGCCTGTTGCTCGGCAACGGCGATGACCCAAGCCTCGCGCCGCTGCTAGACGTGAATTTCTGTCCGGTGAAACGCTTCGGCCTGGGCGAGGACAATGCCGTGCGCGCGACCAACGTGCGGCTCGGCCCGACGGCCAGCGAGTTCGAGATTCCAAGCGCGAAATTTCACCTGAACCTCGCGGGCGAATTCAACGTGCGCAACGCGCTGGCGGTGGTCGCCGCAGCAAAACATTGCGGCCTCTCTAACAAGCAAATTCAGTCTGCGTTCGACACGTTCAAGGGCATCAAGCGGCGGATGGAAGTGCGCGGCATTGCCGGTGGCGTGACGGTGATTGACGACTTCGCCCATCACCCGACGGCAATTCGCGAGACGCTACGGGCGCTGCGGTTAAGGTATGGCCGCGACAAAATCTGGGCCATCTTCGAACCGCGCAGCAACACGACGAGGCGGAATGTTTTTCAAACCGAACTCGCCGAATCGTTTGCGGAAGCCGACGGCGTGGTGGTGTCGCAGGTTGCGCGGTTGGAATTGCTCGCGCCGGAAGAGCGGCTCAATCCGGAGAAACTGATAGCGGACTTGACCGCCTCTGGCAAAGACGCCGCGTATCTGCCGGACGTGGATTCAATTGTCATACATGTCGCGTCGAAGGTGCAAGGCGGCGATTTAGTCGTGGTGTTCAGCAACGGAAGCTTCGGCGGAATTCAGGGGAAGTTGCTGGAGCGGTTGGGCAGAAGGTTGTGACTTGCACTTGGCAACTCGGGGCAGGTGGAAGCGATACGAACCACACGAACGATTTACGCATGTGTTTACGCGTTGACTTGACTCGCCGCTTGGGTGCAGAAATGTGATGGTATGAGCCTCGGCCAACCAGACCGTAACAGAATTCGCATCTTTGTTATTGGCACGTTGTCAATCGGTCTGTTGTGCATTGCTTTCATTTTTTGGTTCACGTATCCGAATGCGGAGGAAACTGACGCGCAGTCATTGCGCGATGTTCCCGCGATCGTTATTCCTCCTGGCGGAACGACGATTGCGGAATCTAGAGCCCAAGCGCCTGGCACTGATAGCCTTGGGGATCATACGTTCAATACGAACGCCATGGGGACATTGAAAATTGGCGGCCCGTCCCGCGTGGCGGGACTCGTCTCGTCCAACCGGGAAGCGGTCGCGGGTTCCGAGGCTGAAAAAATAAACGCCGGGCTTACCAAAGAAACTCAGATCCAGAGAGGTAAGGCCATTTACTGGATGACCTGCATTGCGTGCCACCAAACCGAAGGCCAGGGTGTCCCCGGCCAGATTCCGCCGCTGGCAAAGGCTGATGTTCTCATGGCCAACAAGGAAGACACGATCCGCCGTGTATTGACGGGCTGCAAGGGCGAGATAGTCGTCAACGGCAAAACCTACAACAGCATCATGCCTCCGCTGTCCTACCTCGCTGACGAGCATATCGCGAACATGCTCACCTACGTTCGCAACAGTTGGGGCAACTCCGGCGATGCCGTGACGATTGAGGAAGTCGCCAAGATTCGGCAGCAAACCCCGCCACCGCCGCCATTGGATGTGTTTGAATAAGCTCCCCCGACGAACGCGCGCGAGCTAAGTCGTCCAAATCGTGTCGAGAATCAGCCATCGAATTTGGTTCGCGCCAGAAGATCGGTTGAATCCGCAAATGCTGATGAACGAGTTAAAAGCGTCCGGCAAGAACGCAGCCTGTTTGCCAGACGTGGATACCATCGTCGCGCACACCACTTCAAGCGTGCAACCCGGCGACATCGTCTGGGTGTTCAGCAACGGCGGCTTCGGCGGGATTCACTGGAAGTTGCTGGAGCGGTTGGGGCGAAGGTAACGCTTTGTCCCCGGGACTTTGGAACTGCGCGGGTTGACTGCGTTCTCTGTTACGGCGTCGAGAACCGGTAAAAACGCTGCCTAAGATTCGCGGTGTTGGTTTCTGTGAATTGCCATTGGCCATTGCCGTCCGCGACGTTTGTGGAGAGGACTTCCCAAGCCACGGGCGGTGTCAAGTTCGTGGTCGCCCAGATTCGACTTGTGCTGTACGGCAACCCGGCAAAGTCGAGCGTTACGCTTCCGTCCGGATTCAGGCCGATGCCGGCGACGAGCGGCGATACGACGTTGAGCGTGGCAACACTGCTGGTAACGCTGCCATAGACGTTGGCGATCAAGACTGAGTAAAGGCCAGTCGCTTCGACCCTGACATCCTCCAGAGTCAGCGTTTCAAATGACGAGGGGGAGACAATCGGGTTCGTCAGGTTGAAATACCACTGGAAAGACATCGGGAAAACACTCGTGGCGTTGACGCTGATCTGCGCGGTCGCGTCCACCAAAACAAACTGATTGGTGGGCTGGGGCTGGGTAACGATGACGGGATTGCACTGCGTAACAGCGTTTATGGTGTCCATCTGATTGGCATGACCCGAAACTGCCTGGTCAATGGTATGTCCCGTCCAGTCCACCGAGAGTGTGACCGTGTAAACTCCCGAAGTTGCATACAGCTTCTGAAATGACATCACGGCCTGTGTTACCACGTCGTATGTCCCATCACCCCAATCAAGCGTGCCGCTGACAGAGTCAACGGTGATTAGGGCCGGATTGGGATTGAAGTTTAGATTGTAAGTAATTGGCTCGGTGACACAGGCCGGAAAGTTGGTGCTCGGTGAACCGGAAAATTCTGTATTCACCGACACCGCCGCCGCACCCGACACCGCCGCCGGGAAGCCATCAAAACTGCCCTGTCCTGAGAGAGAATAACTCCCCGACCACGCGCCCACCAAATTGTAAGTTAGAATGCGCTGCTGGTTGTCCAGGTAAGGCCCCCATTGGATTGTCCGGCTCACCGAATCCCAGACCGCGTCCGCTCCCATTCCCGTGGGCGTCACTCCGTGCGCGATGGATTCTGTCACCGAGTAACAATTCAGATTCCCCTGCGGTGTGGCGCTTACCGTGACGGACGGGATGAAAGTCCCGCTCCCCGCAACACTTCGCACCAGCAGCAATGAATTCGTCGTGGGCGACGCGACGTACTCGCCCACTGCTGCGACACTCGGCAGATAATCGGTGCGGAACGCTCGCGCCCGCAGCGTTGTTCGTGTGCTGAATGCGAGCGGGCTTGTGTAAGGCGTCGAACCCTCCATCGGCAGTGAACCATCCGTGGTGAAATATATTTGTGCTTGAGGATCACTGGATGAAATCGAAACATTCACCGGTAAGCCCGAAGTGGTGGCGGGAGACAATATCGGCATCGGGACTTGCGGTGGTGCAGTCGGGAAGCCGCTGCCCGGCGTGGAAGCCACTACAATGTTCGTTCCCGCCGCCTCGCCGCCACTCACCCCGTCCACGCTCCATGTCGCGCGCGTTTGATAAGTCCCCGGCTGGCCTGCCGCTTGATAGCTTAATGTCTGCGCGTTCGTTCCGAAGAATGGCCCCCACAGCACCACGTTGTTGCTGGCGATGTAACTGCCTCCCGCCGTCACACTCATTGCGCTCAAGCCCAGAGGCAGCAATTCCGTAACCGCGATACAAGCCGCGTTCGTTCCCGGCACCACGTTGAGTGTCACCACCGGACTCGTGGGAGAATTCGTGTTCACGCTCCGGATCACCTGCGCGTCTGCGGGTGTGGCGGGCGGCCCGTAATAGGCCACGCTCACAACGCTGGGCGTCCAGCCGTTCGTAAAGGCTCGCGCTCGCACTGCGCTTTCGGACGCCAGATAAATTGGACCGCCGTAGAGCAGTGAACTCGTTGTCGGCAGCGAACCGTCGAGCGTGTAGTAAATCCCCGCGCCGGTTGTCGCGCAGGAAATCGTCACGTTCACCGGCGTATTGCTGCCGCTGGCGGGCGTGAACACCGGCGTTGCTACTTGCGGTGGCGGGGTCGGCACGCCGCTGCCACCGTCGCCCGACACCACGACCACGTTTGTTCCCACCGCCTCACCCCCGGTCACGCCGTCCACGCTCCAGGTCGCGCGCACGGCATAGACGCCTGACGAACCGACTGCCTGATAGCTCAACGTCTGCGCGTTCGTTCCGAGGAACGGTCCCCAACGCACTGCGTTGTTACTCGCGGTGTAAACGCCGCCCGCGGTCACATTCGACGCGCCCAACCCGGGCGGCAGAGTTTCCTCCAAGGTGAAACAGGATGCGTTTGTCCCTGGTGTGACGTTGAATGTGATCGTTGGCGCAGCCGGGACATTCGTGTCCACACTCCGCGTCACTTGCGCATCGGCGGGTGCGGCGGGCGACCCGTAATAGGCCACGCTCGCGACGCTTGGGGTCCAGCCATTCGTAAATGCGCGCGCCCGCACTGCGCTCGCCGACGCCAGATAAACCGCCCCAGTGTAAAGCGTCGAAACTTGCGTCGGCAGCGAACCGTCGAGCGTGTAGTAAATCACCGCGCCGGTCGTCGCGCAGGAGATCGTCACGTTCGTTGGAACGGCGGCACCGCTGGCGGGCGTGAACAGCGGCGTTGCCACTTGTGGAGGCACAGACGGCACGCCACCGCCGCCACCGGCCGGCAGCACCGTGACCATCGTCTCTCCGGGTGAGAAATACCACTGGCCGTCCATCCACGCGCCGCCGTCAACGGGATAGCTGGCTGGCATTCCTGTGAGGCGATAGCTCACGTTTGTTCC
>CAYIOH010000048.1:421-13713 GCA_964364975.1 uncultured Bifidobacteriaceae bacterium | reverse complement strand
TGCACTGCGACACGAGGCAGTCCTTGCAGCCGTCGAGATCAATGCCATCGTTGTTGGCGTTGCAGAAGTTCCACACGCGGATGCCGCGCACCGTCACGCGCTCGCACGCGAGATAATGCTGCATCCACATCGCCGAGTTCTGCAAGCGCAGGTCCTCGACGCGCACATCGCGGCAATTCACCAGCCGGATGAGATAGGGCCGGTTCTCGTAAGGCCGCCCGCGAATCCTGACAAAGCTGCCTCCCTGACCGTCAATCAGCCCGTCCCCGACGAGGCCGACGTTTTCCAGGTTCTCGCCGGCAATCAGACTTTGCTTCACGTAATTGTCGGTGTAGGAGCGGATGGCCGGGATGTTGTGCGGGTAATCGCTGACGTTCGTGCTGCCAAGCAACGTCGCGCCCGCCTCGATTCGCAGCGTGACGTGGCTGCGCAAGTAAATCGTGCCGGACAAGAACCTGCCGCCTTCGAGCAACACCGTACCGCCGCCGGAAGCGGCGCACTTGTCAATGGCCGTCTGAATTGCCTTCGTGTCCAACTGCAAGCCGTCGGCCGCCGCGCCGCAGTCGCGGGCGTTGACCGTCAGGCCGTGTGCGTTCACGACCGTCGTGAGACCGGTGAGTGCGATAGCTAGCAGGTTCAAGGTTTTCATGGGGTCAGGTTTGCATTCGTCTTTTTCCGTGTCGGTTGTGAAATCTGGAATCTCTCGCGTCGTGCCACAGTATAACGCCGTTCGTAGGGAGTAAAGCCGCCATACCCTGGCGGTGCGAACCGCGAATTGTCAGGAAGTGCTCGCCGCCAAGCGTTCGCGCTATGAGCGGGCTGGCTAGGAACACGAAACCCAAATCATCAACGAACTGGTCGAACGGTTCAGCTACCATCGCAAGCGGCGATCCGGCCGTTGCGACGAGGGCCGATCCGCGCCGCGCCGTTTGTGCGGGGACGACCCAAGGACTACGGCCCGGATAAGCTCATGCCGCGGGGAAAGTAGCGGTCGAAGAACTTTGCGAGCGGGACGTCGGCGACCGAGCGTCGGAGCTTGGCCCAGGTGTGTTGGTCGCCGACCGAGTAGTAAAGATAGGTTTTCCCCTTGAACTCGATGATGTCCGGGTCGGAAGCGTTGATGCCGTCGTTGAGGCCGGGCGTCAGGACCGGGTTGGCGGGGCTGAGTTGCCATGACTTCAAATCCTTCGAGCGCGCGAGGTAGGTCTCGAAAACCCAGCGCGGCGTGCGGTGTTCGGTGTAGAGCACATAGTAGGTGCCGTCCACGTAACGAATGCACGGGCAAGCGACATAGTGGTCTGCGCCGAACACTGTATCCGGCAGCTTTGTCCAGTTCTCCAGGTCAGTGGACGTGGCGAACTTCACCGTGAACGGCGTGAATTTCTGATCGTTCGACTCGTAAGCCATCACAAAGCCCTTGGGCGTGGCGCACACGGAGCTGTTGAACAAGTGTTCGCCTTCCTGCTTCACGACGATTTTCTGCTCCCAGTTCTTGAGGTCCTTCGATTTGAACATCGTGACGTCGTTCCAGTCGGCCGACTCAAAGCGCGACGCGAAAACGTAGAGCGTGCCTTTGTGAACGAGCGCGGAGGCCAGGCTGTAGCCCTCGGCAAAGCGTGCGAGTTCGCGGCCGGTCTCCACGTCTTCGAGCGAGATGGTGTAGTCCGCCTTCGTGCCGCCACTGGCTGGGCGCAGACATTTCATCAGCGTCAGCCGACCTTTCCAAACAACAGGCGCGACCTCGCAGACCTCGCGCGATTCCGGGCGCTCAGCCTTCAGCGCGTGGCGATTGGCGGGCGGCGCGGTCGGCAGAATGGTTTGGAACACGTCCGCCGGCCAGTGGCCGAGGCGGTGCATGCCCTTGGGCACGTCTTGTTGGAATTGCACGTAGGCCTTCACGTCGCCCGTCGTCGTGAAGCTGACGTCGCCTTTGCCCGCGCCAAAAATCTTGCAACCCATCAACGTGGAATCCTCGATGTCCACGTGCAGGAAGCGGCCTTCGATCGTGCTGTGGATGACGCCGGAGCCGGGCTTGCCCTGCGGTTGCGAGAAGTTGAGCGCGACGAGCTGGCAGTTCTTCAACTTCACGCGCGTGAAGCCCGCGAAACCCAGGTTGCCCGCTTGCAAGGCGTTGTCCGGGCCGACGAGCGTCGAGTCCTCGAACACCACGTCGGGATGCGCGGGCATCTCGGGATGTTCGGCGCGCACGTAGGCACCGGCGGCATCGCCCCACCAGTCCAGACACCAGAGCTTGCAGCGACGGAACACGCACGGTTCGTCGGGACGCGACAGAATGTTGCCCACGCCGCCGCCGAACGCGCGTCCGATGCTGATGCAATCCTCGACGATCACGGTGAACGGCTCGGCCTTATCCACGAGGTCGAAAAACAGGCCCGCGTCACCGCCCGTGGCATAGAGGCTTTGAAACTTCCAGCGATCCCAACCGATCGAGGAGAACGTCTCGGCTTTGTGTTCCTTGGACCAACCTCGCTTGTAGGCGCGGATGGTGCTCCACCAATCGTAACTCTTGAAACCTTTCTCGGCGTCGCCGGAATCGAGGATCACCCAACCGGTCGTGCCGGAACCGAGGCTGCCATCGGTGTCGCCGATGAGTTGGTTGTAAGCGCCAGCGGCGCCCTTCTGCGCTGGAAAAAGGTTCGCCTCCATGTAGGTGTCCGGTCGGACGATGATGCGATGCCCGCCCTTGTTATCCGGCACCGCATTGAGCGCGGCTTGGACGGTGCGAAAAGCCTTCGGCCACGACGAGCCATCCGAGTTATCACCGAGCTTGGAGACGTAGAAGTTTTGGCCCGCGGCGGCGGGAAACACCCCGAGCGTGACGGTGAAGAACGCGAAGGCGGCGAGCATCGCTGCTTCTCGCAAGGTGGAACCTGGAAGGCGGATTGTGGGAAGGAGAAGAATTTGAGTCATGGTGTTTTCCTCGTGGAGGTGGAGATCAGGGGACTTTTTTGTAGGTGACGATTTTCGCCGATGGTTGTTCGGCCAGCGTCAGCGCCAGGCCCGTTTCCATCAACTCGCGCCCGCTGGGTTGCGGCTTCGCATCGGGCGTGTCGAGATCCGTTACGAGGGAACTCGCGCCGGCCTCAAGGTCGTGCAGTTTGAAGCAGGCGGATTCGTAAACGGTGTGGACCCGCCGAAATGCACATACGACGCCGCGGCCCTGCTTTGGCGACGAGTCGCCAAAGCGGATAAAGCGGTGACAAGTCACGGCGCTCCAAATCTTTGTTATCCGTGCATGAAGTTGCATGATTTTCGTGCGGCGGATTACCCCGCGCTGATCGCGCGTTTGAGCGGATCGTATTTCTGCCGCCGCCCAGTTTCAAACGCGGTCGCGGCCATGACGGTGGCGACCACGTGTTGATGGCCGTATTCGATGTCCGCCGCCGGACGCTTGCGGGAGCGCAGACATTCAAGCCAGTTCTCCATGTGCGGCGTGGTCGGCATCGGCGTGATCGTTCTCGGCTCAAATTTCGTTCCGACGCCGCCCTCGGAAGAAACCAGCCATTTTTCCGCGTCGAGCGTTCCCTGCGTTCCGTGAATCGTGTAGTGGATGCCGGCGGAGTTGCCTAGGCCCATGCCCCAACTGAACAGAAAACCCTCGGGATAATCGAGCAACGCCTGAAACGTGTCGGCGTGTTCGCGGTCTTCTTTCCAGACGTACTTGCCGCCCAGCGCGACGGCGTGGGTCGGATATTTCGCGCCGGTGAGCAGATGCACCGAGTCGGTGTAATGCGTCATCCACAGACCGGCCAGGCCGTTGCTGGTTTTCCGGTAAAGCTGCCAGCGCCGTAGCAGCTTTGGATCGAACGGCACTTTCTTGCGTTGGTTGAACAGGAACGCGTCCCAATCCACGTCGGCCGGTTTGCAATTTTCGTACGGCCGCGCCCAACGCGGCGCGTTGACGCACATCGCCGCCGAGATGCGGTTGACCTTGCCAATGACGCCGCCTTGCAGTTCTTTCGCTGCAGCGATGAAATGGCCATCGCTGCGCCGCTGCGTCCCGACTTGCACCACGCGCTGGTCCGCGTGCGCCAGATCCAGCGCCTGGTTGGCGGAAGGCACCTCGATGCACATCGGTTTCTCGACATAAACATCTTTGCCGGCCTGCAACGCCGCGATCAGGATCGGCGCATGGCTCGCATCCGGCGTGGCAATGACGACTGCATCAATGTCTTTCAACCGCAGAACTTCGCCGAACCGGGTGAACTTCCGCGGTTCAACGCCGAACTTCTGTTTTGTTTTTGCCGCGGTGGACTCGAGGTTCTTCTGCCAGACGTCGCAAAGCACCGTGACCTGCACGTTATGTTTGTCAGACAGCGGCAGGATTTCACCCAGGAGCGCCTGCGCACGGTCGCCAGTGCCGATCATGCCAAGGTTGATGCGGGAATTCGGACTGCTCTGCGCCCGCGAAGCCCAGACGCCCGTGCCGGCCGCAAGCGTGACTGCCGAGGAGGTTTTCAGAAACTTTCGTCGGTTCATGGAAGATAGTGAATGCGTGTTCATGGCCAGGTGGAATTTGGTTTCATTTTTTCGTTCGCCGAAGTTCGCAGCGGTGATTCAAGTCAAGCGATTAGACAACACCTGCGATTGCAGAAGCGAGGATTTTTTTGGCCGGGTCAAACCTCTTGGTCACGACGGGAAAAATTGCGAGCGGGTGGAGGATTTTGGTGAAGGGGTTTTCCTCGTGGAAGCGGAGAAGTCACCTCCTCGCTTGAAGTGGTGGGCGAGGGCGTTATGCTCTCGACCCGCAAGCTGCGAGCGCGGGCATTCCGCCGCGCAGCCTGCGAGTGAAGGCCAGGATGACTGCTAAAAACAAGATGATCGTAACTGGAGCCAACGGCTTCGTGGCCGGCAGCGTGCTCACGCAGGCGGGCGAGGAGTGGCAAGTTCACGCGGTTTCACGCGGCGAATTACTCGCCCGGCGCGACCAACTCCGCTGGCATACCTGTGATCCACTGGTGCCCGCTCAATTGACCCAACTGTTTCACGAGGTGAAGCCGGATGCGGTGATTCACACGGCGGCCTTGGCGGACATTGATTTTTGCCAGGCGCATCCGGAATTGGCGCGTGCCGTTAATGTGGATTTGACGCGCACGCTGGCTGACCTCTGTCGCGACACCGGCGCCAAGCTGGTGTTCTGCTCCACGGACACCATCTTCGACGGCGAACATGCGCCGTACAACGAAGATGCCCGGCCCGGCCCGGTGAACTTCTACGCCGAGACCAAGGTGGAAGCGGAACAAATCGTGACCCGCCTGGGCGCACAGGCGGTCATTGCACGCCTTTCGCTCGTGGTCGGTCTGCCCGTTCTGGGTGCGGGGAATTCTTTTCTTGCCCGCATGGTCGCCACGCTCAAAGATGGTCGCCCGGTCGCGGCGACGGAGCATGAGGTGCGCACGCCGGTGGATGTCATTACGGTGGGCAGCGCGTTGCTCGAACTCGCGGCGGGCAATCAGCAGGGCATTTTTCATCTCGCCGGCCATGACCGGTTGAGCCGCTTTGAGATCGCGCAGAAGATTTCGACACGATTCGGGTTTCCCAAGGAACTTGTGACCGCGCAGGCGGTCACCACATCGCCCGGACGGGCGGCGCGGCCGCGGGATGTTTCACTCGACAACGCCAAAGCGTGCGCCCATCTCAAAACGCCGATGCGCACCCTCGACGAAGGGCTTTCTTTGATTCTGAAAATGTCGGAGACTCCACTTTTATGAGCGCACCCAAGATCAAGTTCGATTTGCAAATCAAGTATGGCTCGGAATACGGGCCCGACGAGGAGCGCGCGGTGCTTGAGGTGTTGCGCCAGGGCGCGCCCACGAGTGGCGAGGCGTGCATCCAGTTTGAGAAAGAGTTTTCGGCTTACTGCGGGACGACCCATGCCCGCGCGGTCAGCAACGGCACCGCCGCCCTGTTCCTCTCGCTGGTGGGCCTGGGGATAAAACCCGGCGACCGCATCCTCACGACGCCGATGACGTGGATTGCGACCGCCGCCGCCGGCGTCACGCTGGGGGCCGAGGTGGATTTCGTGGACATTGATCCCGAGACGTGCAACCTCGACCCGCGCCAACTGGAAGCCAAGATCACTCCGAACACGAAAGCCATTCTCCCAGTGCATCTCTACGGCCAGTGCTGCGACATGGACGCCATCCTCGCCATTGCGCAACGACATGGCGTGGCCGTGGTCGAGGATGCCTGCCATGCGGTCGGCGCTGAATACAAGGGCCGCAAGGCCGGCAGCATGAGCGCGACCGGCTGCTTTAGTTTCCATGAACAGAAAAATATTTCCACGCTTGGCGAGGGCGGAATGGTGGTAACCAACGATCCCGCCATCTTCGAACGCGTGGCGCTCTACCGTTCGCACTGCACGCGGGTGTATGGCAGCAGCACGAAATACTGCACGCTTGACGAGACGCGCTTCCCGATGGGCCAGCGGTTTTGGTGGCAGGACTTCGACGACTGCGGCTACAACTTCCGCATGACCGATATCCAGGGTGCGGTGGGCGTGGTGCAGTTGCGGAAACTGGACGCGCTCAATCAACGGCGCATTGACAACGCGGCGTATATTTCCGCGGGACTGCGCGATGTACCTGGCCTCACGCTGCCGATCGTGCGGCCTGGCAACAAACACGTCTTCCATCTTTACCCGATCCAGATTGACGCGGCGAAGTTTGGGCGGACGAAGGACGACTTCATTCACGCGATGTATCACGAACGAGGCGTGAAAGTGGGAACGCATTATACTCCGTTGCATTACGCCACCGCGTTTCAGCGGCGGGGTTTTCGGAAGGGTCAGCTCCCGGTCACGGAAGCGGTGGCGGAACGTCTCGTCACGCTCCCCATCAATCCACGCCAAACGCGCGAGGCGCTCGACTACCTGGTCGAGAGCGTCCGAGGCATGCACCGTGGATAGCTCGCCTTCGACTGCGAGCCTGAGCGCTCTGTCCCCCGCGCAAAACGCGTGGCGCTGGCGCATTCTCATTGCCACTTACATTGGCTACGGAGGGTTTTATCTCACGCGGAAGACGTTCACCATTTGCAAGACCACTATCGCGAAGGACCTAGGCTGGGAACTGGGCGACACGGCGCACATTTGGACCGCCTTCCTCGTAGCCTACATGCTGGGCATGTTCATCAACAGCTTCATCGGTCGCCGCTGGGGGCCGCGCGTGCTGCTGCTGGGCGGACTTGGACTTTCGATTGCGTTCAACGTGATCTTCGGCTTCGCCAACTCTTTCGCCACGTTTCTTGTCTTCATGTTTTTCAACGGACTGGTCCAGGCCAGCGGCTGGCCCGGAAGTGTCGGGGCGGTGTCCCAGTGGCTTTGCCCTGCGGAGCGCGGCACGATCATGGGCGTGTGGTCCACGAACTATTTGTTTGGCAACATGCTGGTCAAATCGCTAGGAGGATTCCTGCTGGGCAGCTACGGCTGGCGCTGGTCGTTCTGGGGTTGCACGCTGTTGAGCTTCGCGGTCTGGTGGATCGTCTATTTCTGGCAACGCAACCGGCCGCAAGACGTGGGGCTCGAACCCATCGTGGATGAGCAATCAACCGAAACCCGGGCGGTGCAAGCTTCCCAGGCGGATCGGGTCACGCTCAAACAGTACGCGCAGTTGGCGATGAACCCGATCATCCTCGCCATGGGTGCGAGTTACTTCTGCATCAAGTTTCTTCGCTACGCGCTCGACTCCTGGCTGCCAGCGTTTTTAAACATCCAAGGCCTCGACGTCGCCCACGCCAGTTACTACTCGCAGGTGTTCGACTTTGCCGGAGTGGGCGGAGTGTTCCTGGCGGGCTGGGCGCTCGACCGCTGGTTCAAAGGCAACTGGGCCGCCGTTGGCGCGTGCATGGCCGTCGGCGTAATCGCGGGCTACGCGGCGGTGATCCAATTTGGCGGAAGTCCAATCGCGGTCGCGATCTGGTTTGGTCTTGTCGGCTTCATGCTTTACGGACCTGACACGTTGCTGTGCGGCGCAGCATCGGTCCAGGTTGCCGGCGAGAAAAACGCCGTGGCGGTGGCCGGCCTCGTCAACGGCATGGGGAGCATCGGCTCCGTGGTTCAGGAAGAGGTCATCGGGTGGATGGTGCGTGGCGATGTGCACGCGGGAATGCGGAACACGAACTTTCTGGCCCTGGCGATGAGCGTTGTCATGGCTGGAATCCTTGCGGCGATTGCCTGGCACTTGCATGTGCTCGGGCGCAAAAGGAAAACCGCATGAAAGCCAAGTCCATTCCATCAACGCTGGCCGTCGCGCTCGCCTTGGCGACCTCTGTTCGCGCCGAGCCTGCCGCAACCGTGGCCAATTGCTACCGACCCATTGAGGGCGGTTGGGAGATTCGGATTTCCAACGATGCGGATGCGCCGAAGCTGGCCGCTGGCTCGCGCATCGGCGTGGTCGAGGGCAATGCGCGGCTGCATCGACGACCGCTTTTTCCGCCCGCCGACAAAACACTCGTCTGGACCGCCGACGAATTGCCGAAGCTTGAGCGCTGCGGTTTTCGGCCGTTGGTGCTGGCCTACAACGAGCCGCGATTCCTGTTTGATTTCCATTCGGCGGGCGGTTTGCTCGGCCACCTTTACGTCGGCCTGACCAGCGCGGGCGCCAGCAAATGGTTCCACGAATGGTCGGAGTTGAACGTGCGCTACGCGGATGGCCGCATGGAATACACGCTCCGCGACGCAGCGTTTCCCGGAGTGACTGTGAACCTCGTGGCCCTGCCGCTGGCCGATTCGGCTGGATTGATTCTGAAGGTGGCAGTCTCGAGACTGAAGGGGACCGCTTCGCTGGTTTGGGCCTATGGCGGCGCGTCCGCGTTCTTCACGAACTACGCGATGGACGCAGCCGAGTTTCGCTTCGCGCCCAAGCAGTGCGGGAAAGACACCATCGCGTGGGACGAACGCGGCTTCGCCTTGCGCCGCGCGTTTGACAAGTCGGATGTCTATGTGAACGAAGTCTTCGCCGCGGCGCGTTACCTGACCAACTGGCAGGCATTGATTCGCGGTGGCAGTTCGTGGCAGGGCGAAACCGGCTTCGGCGCGCCGGAGGCATTCACGAATTCTCCGGCGGCGCTTGCGCAAACCCTCGAACCGTCACGCGCTGCTGGCGTGGCCGAGAAACAAAATTGCGTCGCGGTCCAAAATGTCCCACTGCGCGACTCGGCGAGCGAAGGTTTCATCGTGATCGGCATGGGCGGAAGAATTATCGAGGACTTGGGCAGACCAGAATCTGCATGGGACGCGGCGAAGGCGCGTCAGGACTCCATCGCCCGCCGGATCGTGACGCACACGCCCGACCCGCATCTCGATGCCGCCGCGCGCATGATGGCCTTTGCAACGGAGGGCACGTGGGGCGATTCCGCGTTCGTTCATGGCGGCTGGTCCTGGCGGTTTGCCTATCTCGGCTGGCGCACTTGGTACGGCCCGAACTGCTATGGCTGGACCGACCGGGTGCGGCGATCCATCCAAAACCACACGCGCCTGGGCCTCGTCCACAAAGGACCCGATGCCGGCGGCCTCGGTTCGCTCCTCGAATACAGCCCCGGCATCTACTACAACATGAACGAGGTTTTCCTCGATCACGTCCGCCAGTACTTCGATTACACGAACGACCTCGACCTGATGCGCGAGATTTTCCCCGTGTTGGCTGGCATCGTGGACTGGGAAAATCGGCGGTTGCAACCGAAGAACGAATTTCTTTACGAGAGCGCCCTCAACACCTGGATCAGCGATTCGCACTGGTACATCCAGGGCCAATGCACGCAAGCCTCGGCTTACATGTTGCGCGCGCACCATCTGCTCGCCGATCTCGCGCGCCGGCTCGGCAAGGACGCCACGCCGTTCGAGGACCGCGCCCGGCGGATTCGCGCCGCCATGCAGGAAAAACTGTGGCAGCCGCGGGCGGGCGTCTTTGCGGAGTATCTCGACACGCGGGGCCACGGCTTGCTGCACCCGGAGCCGGAGCTGCCGACGATCTATCACTCCGCTGAATTTGGCGCGGCGGATTCGTTGCAGATTTATCAGATGCTCCACTGGGTGGACACGCACTTGCGGCATGAGACGACGCCGAACGGTGGCAAGCTCGTGTGGAGTTCGAACTGGTTTCCGAACCACGGGCGCAGCTACACGCACAGCACCTACGAGATGGCCTACGGCGAGGAATTGAACCTGGCCCTGACCGACTATCTGGCCGGGCGTGCGGACAACGCGTACGCGATCTTGCGCGCAACACTCTGCGGCATCTTCAACGGCCCGACGCCTGGCGGCCTCGCCTGCCACTCGCTGACCGACGGGCGGCAGCGTGCCAATGACGAATTCGCCGATGCCAGCAGCATGTGGGGCCGCGCAGTCTGCGAAGGCTTGTTCGGCATCGTGCCGAAAAGTCCGGATGGAATTGTCGAGCTGTCGCCGCAGTTCCCGAGGGAGTGGAACGAGGCGGAAATCGAAACGCCGCACTTCTCGTATCAGTGGCGACGGAACGAGGGGATGATTTCGATCGCATGGAATTCGCCCGTCGAAACCAGCGTGAAACTCCGGCTGCCGGTGCAGGCCGGGAAGGTCGAATCCGTGCGGGTGGATGGCAAACGTGTGGCGGGCGAAATCACGCCGGGCTTTGACGGTTTGAGTTGGGTGCAAGTGCGCACGCCCGTGGCAAGAGCAGGACGAATCATCGTGAAGTACACGCCGCGAGTCATCCGCATCCCGGCGGAGTTCAGCGTGAAACAAGGGGACAAGTTAAATGTGAAGCTGCCGGGATTGGCGATTTCCGACTGGCGCGATCCGCAGGGCCTCCTCGCGCAAGCACGCGTGGCCGAGGGCGGTTTGCAGGCGACGGTTTCGGGCGAGCCGGGGCCGGCGCTGGCGTTTGTGCTCGCGGGCAAGCCGCCTTGCGTCACCTGGCTGCCGGTGAAATTTCGTGTGGAGCCGAAGGCCCCACCACCACCGCCGAAGCTGTGGAAACCGCCGCAAGCCGGCGACCACGATTTGCGGCGCTGGACCTTGATTGATCTCTCCGGGACCTTCAATGACTCCGTGACCAACGTGCTGCCGCGGCTGACCCAGGCCGCGAAGCCGCCGCCCGCGCCCGCCAGCCAGGTCAACTTCGGCTATTGGCGCGATCATCTGCTCCAATACCACGGCAGCCGCAACCAGGAACTCAGTGACGCCGCGTGGCGAAGCAAGGTCGGCCCGGACGGCCTCGCGTGGACGACCGATGGCATTCCGTTCCACACGCGAAAGACCGGCTCGAACATCGGCGCGGTGACTTTGGCGGGTGGTTTTCCGACGCGGCTCGACTTTCCGGTGAAGACTGGCGGACAGACGCTTTACCTGATGCTCAGCGGCATGACCTTCCCCGCGCAAAGCCACGTCGTGAACCTGCGCGTCACCCTGCGCTATGCGGACGGACAGTTGCAACGGGTGGACTTGGTGAACCCGTTCGACATTGGCGATTGCTGGAGCACCTGGTGCGGGCGCTATCACGACACGGCCGCCAACGGCTTCGAGAACATCGGCGGACGCTCCGGTCCGGCTGGCTCGTCGCTGGTAGCTAATCTCACTCAACCGGTCGCACTCGATACCGAGGCGCATCTGGTGGCGCTGCCGTTGCGAGCCGGCGCTGAACTTGGCCGCGTTGAACTGGAAGCCATTGCCAACGACTGCATCTTCGGCCTCATGGGCGCGACGATTTTGAAATGAGGTGGGGTTTGCGCCACCCCTGGCCAGACCACGTGGCGCTTCGTGGCGCTTTCCCTTTGCGCTAACGAGTCACATTGTTTACCTTTCCCACATACCGACATGCAGAACAACGCCGCGCCCACAGTTGCACCGAGGATTTCTCGGCCAGAATGGCCCTGGTCCACTACAGGTTTCCGGATTGCGTCCCTGTTGCTGATCGCCCTGTCTGTTGAAGCGACGCCGCGCCACGTTTACCTCACTTGGCAAGGCGACACGAGCCGCACGATCACGGTCAACTACCAGACGCTTGAGCCGACGGACGCCAGCACCGTCCTTTACGACACCAAACCCCGGAACGGCCGCCCTGGCGAATACCGATACACAGCGACCGGCAGCGTGCATCAGATTCCCGGCCTGGCCGACGGCAGAAAGATTCATTGGGTGGAGTTGCGTGGTCTCACGCCGGGCAAAACGTATTACTTCATCGCCGGCGATCCCCGGCACGGGTTCACAGCCGAACGCAAGTTTCGCACAGTCCCTTCGGGTTCTCAAAGTGTGCGGTTTGTCACCGGCGGCGACATGGGCGTCGGTCCCGATGTGGCGACGCTCCTCCAGCAGGCGGCGAAGTTGTCGCCGGACTTTGGCGTGATGGGCGGGGACATCCCCTACGCCAACGATATGCTGAAGGATTTTGCGAAGTGGGACGCGTGGCTGGACCATTGGCAGACCAACATGGTGACACCGGGCGGTTACAGCATCCCCATGGTCCTGGCCATCGGCAATCATGAAGTGCGCGGGGGCGTCGCCACGTCGCCGACGAATGCCCAGTTTTATCTTCGCTACTTCGCCCAGAACGGTGAAAGAACTTACTACGCACGCACCTTTGGAAAAAACCTGGCGATGTTCCTGCTCGACTCGGGACACCTCAGCCGGCACGACGGTGACCAGGCCGCCTGGCTCGACGCGCAACTTTCCGCGCAGCGCAAAGTGCCCACCAAGTTCGCCGTTTATCACGTGCCGTTGTATCCGTGCGTGCGGGCGTTTGACGGAGCCGGTTCGGCCATTGGACGGCGAATCTGGGCGCCCATTTTCGACAAGCACCACCTGACGACGGCGTTCGAAAACCACGACCACGCCTTCAAGCGCACACACTTGCTGCAAGACAACAAACCCGACCCCCGCGGCACACTTTACCTGGGCGACGGCTGCTGGGGCATGTCCGCGCGCAAAGTGGACGCGGAACTCCGCTGGTATGAGGCGAAGGCCGCGAGCTTGCAACACTTCTGGTGCGTGGATGTGGGCCGCAAACGGGTGGAGTATCGCGCAGTGAACAAAGCGGGTCAGGTCTTCGATGTGTATCC
Source organism: uncultured Bifidobacteriaceae bacterium (assembly GCA_964364975.1). Lineage (GTDB taxonomy): Bacteria > Verrucomicrobiota > Verrucomicrobiia > Limisphaerales > JADLHS01 > JALOTT01. Next base: position 663 of record CAYIOH010000048.1, on the reverse strand, counting down.
GCCTGACACGGCCGGGGCGGGCGAGGCGGAGAAAGTTTACGAATCTCTGAGGCAGCCCAAACTGCTGGACATGCCGAAACCATCCTCCCCCAAGTGAACCGCACGAAGCCGACGCGCGCGCAGAGCGACCGGGATTGTGAAGAATATCGAAACGCACGGGCGGGGGTGGTCGGGGGGGGGGGGGCCAGGGCGCCGCGCCCGCTCACGACATGGGGGCGCGCGGCGCGCGAGCCCGCCGCCCC
>CAYIOH010000048.1:0-411 GCA_964364975.1 uncultured Bifidobacteriaceae bacterium | reverse complement strand
CTCCGTGCGCGCCGCTATCTTCATCGTTGGACGGCGCGCACGGAGTGACGCGCCCTACCAACACACCTGGCTTGACCACCCGCAGGCTGACGTGTTTCCTTGGGCGCATGACTTGCCGCCTTTCTCTCGAGAACATAATGCGCCCTTTCTTCATTCCTTTCCTCAATCTCGGTTTGCTACTTGCGCTCTTCGCGACGACCCCGGCGGTTTTCGCCGGCGGGTTGCGCATTGAGCGGATGTTCGGCCCCGAGGTCAAGACCGGCCCTTACAAGCACCCGGCCCGCATCGAGGAACTCAAGAACGGCGATCTTTACGTGGTCTATTACGGCGGGGAGGGTGAATACGCCACCGACACTGGCGTGTTTGGCTCTCGCTTGAAGAAGGGCAGCCGCAAATGGACGACCCCGATGT
>CAYIOH010000047.1:0-13812 GCA_964364975.1 uncultured Bifidobacteriaceae bacterium | reverse complement strand
TCGTGCATCCGCGCGAAGTTTTCAAACGCGCCATCGCCGCCAACGCCGCCGCCATCGTGCTCGCGCACAATCATCCGAGCGGCGACCCGACGCCGAGCGAGGCGGACATCAAAGTGACACGCGATCTCATCCGCGCCGGACAGTTGCTGAAGATTGACGTGCTCGATCACATCATCATCGGACGCGCCACGCCGGAGCGGGCGAAGGATTACGCGTCCTTGCGCGAGTTGGGGTATTTCTATTCGTGATTTCGGATTTCCATCCCAAGGCGATTCTGGTTTGCTGGAGGCCGCGATGATTCATCCGACCGCCATTGTTCATCCCAAAGCGAATCTGGACCCAACCGTGCAGGTTGGCCCATACTGTGTGATTGATGAAGGTGTGGCAATCGGCGCGCAGTGCGTCCTCGGGCCTCACGTTTATCTCACGGGGTTGACCAAGATCGGCGCGCGCAACCGCTTCCATGCCGGCTGTGTCATCGGCGATGCGCCCCAGGACTTGAAATACTCGGGCGAGCCGACGCGGTTGCGCATCGGCGATGACAATGTTTTCCGCGAACATGTCACGGTGCATCGCTCGAACAAAACCGGGGAGGAGACGGTCATCGGTTCGCACAATTTTCTGATGGCTCACAGTCACGTGGCGCACAATTGCCACCTGGGAAACCACGTGATCCTGGCCAACGGCGCGTTGTTGGGCGGACACGTGACGGTGAATGACCGGGCGTTTATTTCCGGCAACTGTCTCGTGCATCAGTTCTGCCGCGTGGGGACGCTGGCCCTGATGCAGGGCGGCGCGGCCATCAGCCAGGACCTGCCGCCTTTCACCATCGCGCAGGGCGACAACGGGATTTGTGGGCTGAACGTGGTGGGCTTGCGGCGGGCGGGTTTCACGGCGGAACAGCGGCTGGAATTGAAACAACTCTACCACGCGCTGTTTCGCAGCGGGCAAAATCTCCGGGACGCCACAGTCGCCGCGCGCGGAAATTTTTCGAGTCCGGCGGCGACCCTGTTGCTGGACTTTCTAGCCGGGTCCAAACGCGGGGTTTGTGCCGATGTGGGGCACAACGCCACCGGAGAGCCGGAGTTGATACCTGACTGAGATATCATGGCACAATCAGTTTCGTCGCCCGCAGTTGGGTAGTGGGTCAGTTTCCATTTTCGGTGGGGCGAGCGTCCTCGCGAGCCGGCTCGTCAGTAGCCTCGCCCCACCAAACTGACCCACTCCCGCGATTGCTTTTCGCCACGGTTTTCTGATACTTGCTCCCCGTGACCGAGCCAAGCCTGTTGCTCCTTATCCCGGCCTACAACGAAGCGTGCCGCATTGAACCGGTGCTCCGCGATTACGCGCGCTATTTCCAGGACCACTATCACGGCAAATTCCAACTCATCGTCGTGCTCAACGGCTGCCGCGATGACACACGGGGCGTGGTGGAACGCGTCGGAACGGACTTCCCCAACGTCGGTCTGCTGGATTTTCCCGAAGCGATTGGCAAGGGCGGCGCGCTCATCGAGGGCCTGAAACTCGCGCCGGTGGCCGACGTGATCGGTTACGTGGACGCCGACGGCGCCACCCCTCCGGCCGCACTGCACGATCTGGTAAAACGCATCGGCCAGGCGGATTGCGTCATCGGCTCGCGCTGGCTGCCAGGCGCGCGATTGCACGTGGAGCAGAGCGGGAAGCGCCAGTTTGCCAGCCGCGCGTTTCACCTCATCGTCCAGTTGCTCTTCAACATGCACATCCGGGACACACAATGCGGCGCGAAAGTGCTGCGGCGCCAGGCCGTGGAAAAAATCCATTCCGCCCTGCGCATCGCCGACATGGCGTTCGACATCAACCTGCTCTACTCCCTGAAACGGGCCGGGTTTCGCACGCTCGAAGTCCCGACGGAATGGACCGACAAAAGCGGCTCGAAGGTAACGCTGTTTCACACGTCGTTGACCATGTTCCTGTCCGCGGTTCGGATCCGGCTGATTTACTCGCCGTTCTACAAATGGCTGTCGCCGCTGCGGCCGCTCGAAACGTGGATTTACAAAAAGCTTCGCGCCCCGCTGCCCAAATCCGGCCCGCCACCCGACCACGGCCCGGAACCTGAAGGTGAAGTCATGGCGCTGCCCTACAAAGTCGCCACGCTGCTTTACTGCTTCAACGAGCGCGATGAAATCCTGCTGCTCGAACGCGCGCAACAGCCCAACCTCGGCTACTGGAGTCCGTGCGGCGGCAAACTCAAGACCGACCTCGGCGAATCACCCTACGCCTGTGCCGCTCGCGAAGCGCGCGAGGAACTCGGCCTGCAATTTTCCCCCACTGATTTCCACCTCGCCGGGCTTGTGAGCGAACACGGCTACCAGGGCAACGCCCACTGGCTCATGTTTTTGTTTGAACTGAAACCGAAGCTGAAGCAACTCCCGCCGCCCATGAGCGAAGGCCGCTTTCAATTCTTCCCGCGCGCCGCGCTGGCCGGCTTGCGCCTCCCGCAGACCGACCGCGAGCGCATCTGGCCGTGGTTCTGGCAATATCGCGGCGGCTTTTTTGCCGCGCACTGCCATTGCCACCCCGACGGCCGCAACGACTGGACGCTGGAAGAAAGTCGGACGGCGGTTAGCGAAGGATGAGATTTTTGCCGTCTTTCTCCAACTTTGTTCAACGTTCCTTTCGCGGCAAACTCCACTCTTGACAGAAACTTACGTCCGGAATACTGTCGCTCCATGAACCGAGATAGCCTGCAAGAATTGCAGCCTACTATCAGAATGTTCAAGTTAAGTGTCTATTGATGCGCACTGGACCTTTCACTTTCGTGGTCGTATTCACGGTGATGATCACCGGCTGTTCCAGTGCTCCGAAGCGGGCTGTAGCTGTTGGCAATACGCGCTTCTCTACATATGGTCTTCGCAATGAACAACTCAATACTGTGCCGTTACCTACGGAGACGCCGTTCGACGACGATGCAGGCGCTCGCGCGGTCTTCATTCAGGCCTATTGGGAGGGTTACGAGTATGGACTGCAGGGCGACCGAACTATTGGCTGCTTTATGCAAGGGCCGTATGCCGTTCCGAAAGAGGCAGGTTGGGTGGAAGGTTGCGCTGCGGGCTATGACGTCTTCGATCGGAAGAGGCGAGATTCGCAGAAATGAGCGACACGACACCTAATATGAAAATAGGCTGCAAATCTTCTCTCGGGGAATTCCCTCACTGACTTGGTTCATCGCCCTGCCACATCCGCTTGCCGGTCGTTCCTTGCCGCCGCCCAAAGCGCCAGGGGACTGGCGCAGTCCAAGACACTTCGCGTTTGTTGCAGCAGTCGGATAACGCGATAGCGTCTTGGACTGCGGCGGCCCTCCGCCGCTTTTCCCCGGCGTGCTCCTCAGTTTTAATTCTTCATTCTTCATTCCACCTTCTGCATTGTTTGCGCATGGACGAGCCGATCATTGACCTGCAAAGCGACGCGCATTTCATGGACGAAGCGTTGCGGCAGGCCGCGCGCGCTTACGAGGCGGAGGAAGTGCCCGTCGGCGCGGTCATCGTGCGCGAGGGAAAAATCGTCGGTCGCGCGTTCAATCAAGTGGAGTTGCTCAAGGACGCCACCGCGCACGCCGAGATGCTCGCGCTCACACAGGCGCAGGAAGCCGTCGGCGATTGGCGGCTCACCGATTGCACACTCTACGTCACCAAGGAGCCGTGCCCCATGTGCGCCGGGGCGATCGTCCACGCGCGGCTGGCGCGGGTGGTGTTTGGTGTCTGCGATCCAAAGGGTGGCGCGGCAGGCAGTGCGATGAACCTGTTGCAATTCCCGACGCTCAATCACCGCTGCGAAATCACATCGGGCGTGCGCGAGGCGGAGTGCAGGGTGCTTTTGAAGAATTTTTTCCTGGCAAAGCGGGCGGAGGAATAAACGCCAAGCTTCGCTTGACGCCCGAAATACCCTGCTTCAACTCACCGCAATCAACGAAGCCTTGTGCCCTTCATGATCGCGCGCGACGCCTGACCCTTGCGGATCGAGCGCCGGTTTGCCGTCCACGAGGAAGCGGTAATGATGATGGCCGTGGTTGAGCGGCAGGTGGATTTGCCACGCGCCGTCCGGCTGGCGTTGCATCGGGTGCGACGTGGGATGCCAGTCGTTGAAATCGCCGGTGATGAAAACTTCCTTCGCGTCCGGGGCGCGGCAGATGAAGTTCACCGGCTTGGCCATGTTCTTGGCGGAGTAACGATGTTTGGAAACGTGAAAGGGAGGGTGCGAACGGTGCATTACAACGTTTGGTGTGCTAAAACTGCGTTCATTCAATTTTTTGCCGGTTGGCGCGCGACTAAGGAAGCACAACGCCAATCCGCGCGCAACTTCAAATTCAATTTGTGTCGGCGGCAGTTCAAAATGAGAAAAGTTGTTGGAGCAAAATGAGAGAGCGAAACCTCTGGGACACAGAGGCCTTGTGCTGATTGGAGGTCGAAAAACAGCTTTGGCTGGGGGCTCTGCCCCCAGACCCCCGAAGTTTATCGCTTTGGAGCAAGGGTTGAAAGAGTTCCCAACCTCAACGAAGTCCAACGCAACAGGATGGCCAAATCTCCATGAGTGCCAAATTCATTCTCATTTTGCTCCAACAATTATTCTCCTTTTGCTCCGCCCCCGACACTTCAAATTCAATTTGGCGGACTTGAAACGGTTGCCAGAATCAATTTCTGGAACGAACCCACCCACGATCCCCAGGGAGACGGACGATGGGGCGGCGGAATTCATGGTCGCTGCGCGTCGCCCTGCATCACCCAGGCCACGTTGAAATGGGCGTGCTTGATGGCCTTGCTGGCGGATTTGCCCGCCGGGTCGGGTTTCATTTCGGCGGCCCTTTGAAAAAAGCTGTAGCTGGCATGCAGGGTGCCGTCCCGGGCTTGAATGACGGAAGGATAATGATACGAGCCGGCGCCCGATGTGAGGTCCGCCTCCGTGTCCTGCTCCAGGTGGCGCGTCCATTTCCACGTCTTTCCTTCGTCATCGGAAAGCGAAACGCCCAGCCGGTGACGCCCTTCGTCCAGATCATTGTTGATCAGCAGCCAGAGGCCGTTTCGCAAAGCGATCACTTCAATTCCCGCGCCGGGATCGGGCCGGTCGGAATCCACCACCCTGCTCCAAGTGACCCCGCGATTCGCGGACTCGCTCACTTGCAGGCGGTGCGGCGGCGGGCCGTTGTCGCGCATGTAGGCGACGAGCGTGCCGTCCTGCTTGCGAACCAGACTCGGCTGGGCGTTGCCCATGCCGATGAGCGGCTCGGTCGTGAACCATGTCCCGCCCCAGTCATCCGTAATGGCCATGAGCGAAAAATCAAATCCGTCGGAATAGAGCGGCACGATCAACCGCCGGCCATCAAGCACGTACGGGTGCGCCCGGGTCATCCAGCCCAGCCGGCAGGCGAGCGTGTTGGTAAGCCGGTCGCGGTTGCCTTGGATCCATTTTCCCGCCTCCTGCGGGTTCATTGCGTATTGCGGACTCGCGGCCATCTGGTCGAAGGCCGTCGCCACGAGTTTCTGGAAATTCGTGCCCGGCGTGACATGCAACACCTCGCTCTTCCCCCACTTCGGCGGGCCGGCCTTCTGGTAGTCTGAAGAAATCCGGTATTTCACCAGCGCCGAATCCCAGCGATTGTCCAAGATGACTGACCACAGCAACCAGAGGCGCTTTTGGGGATCAATGAACATCGTGGGGTTGGTATCGGGATAACCCGGCGTGTCGGCCATCAGGAAGGGATCGCTCCACCGGCGGTCGCCCTTGCGCTGGCGCGCGCCGAGCACCACCACGTCGTCCGCCGTGCGTTCGCCGGAACCGTGAAACCAGCAGACCAACAGGTCGCCGTTCGGACATTCCACGATGCACGAGGCGTGGTTGTGCCAGTGCTCCAGCGGAAAAATAAGTTCGGATTCCAGAAAGGGACGTTCAAAGTTCTTCTGACCGGCCACGCAACCGAAACCGGCCACCAGGCAAGAAAGCAACAACAGGGAAAGGCAGATTTTCATGGGCAGGTTCCAGTATCGTCGTATTCAACCTAACGAAGCGACCCGGAGCGGAACAGAAATTTCTTCCCTTTCCGAGTGTGATTGGCAAACACAACGGACCGGGAAAAATATCATAGGAACGTTCAGCGCCTTTCGACCACGCTGAGCTGCGTTGCGACGGCGAAATTGTCGCCCGCAAGTGGTTTCCCGTTTCTTCACGGTTTCAGCCCGCGCAGGTGCTCGTCGAACCAGTCGGCCAGGGTCTCCACGTCCTTCACCATGTCCGGCCAGCCGTGATCCTTGCCGGGTTTGTTGATCAGCTTCACTGCCTTTGCCCCCGCCGTCTTCGCCCGCTGCACGAAGATTTCAGACTGTTGATACGGCACCAGCTTGTCGGCGTCGCCGTGAATAATCAGCGTGGGCGGCAGGTTGGAGGTGACGAAATTGATGGGCGAAATCTCCCGGCCGTAAATCTGCCGGCTCTCGGCCGTGTCTGCGCGCGGGCCGAACGCCGGCTTGAACCCGGCGAGCAGGCCGACGCCCACCGCATCCACGCCGTTCGATCCGTAGTTCAGGACATCGGTCGCCGGAAACAGGCACGCCACCGCCTGCACCGCGCTGCTCTCGCGATCCACGGAGTCCTTTGCTTCCGCCGCGCCGGCCCCGCCCTGCGCTCCGAGCGTGAGCGAGAGATGCCCGCCCGCGCTGCCGCCGGAGATGCCGAACTTGTTTGGATCCACGCCATATTCCGCCGCGTGGTGACGGATGAAGCGGACGGCGCGGTGAATGTCCTGCGCGCACTCGGGGATGATGTAACGGGGTTGCGAGCCATGCACGATGGCGAACACCGTGTAGCCGCGGTTCAGGAACGGGCGGTAGAAGTTCACGTCAATCGCCTCGTGGCTGGAGAAAAAGCCGCCGCTTACCATCCACAGGACGGCGCAACCGTTTGACTTGGCGGGTTGAAACACGTCGAACGTCAGCGCCGTGCCGAATTTGCGGCCATAGATCACATCCTCCGTACGCCGGACCTCGGCGTCTGCCGCCCAAGCCGGGGGCGCGAGGAGTCCAACCGCGAGCAGCAGGGAAAAGCTGAAGCCAAACGAAACCTTCGCCGCGCGGAACCAGCATTGTGAGTTCATGCCGGGAAGTTGTGGCGTCCGGCTGCTGGAAACAAGCGTGATTTATCGCCCGGATTGGATCGCAACGGATGAGTGTCCCCACTATCCGTTAACCGCGAAGTTTCGGGATGTCCTGAAGGCTTCCGGAAAACCATTCGTTTCGATCTCGACCGGCGCGGGCAGGCGCGTTAGAAATGCCGTGTTACTGTCCATGCGCGCCATAGCATATCCTGGGTTCGCTCTCGCCATCCTGCCAACCGGCATTGCCCTGCTGACTTTCCTGACTGCGGGCCATTGCGGCGAGGTTGCCGTGGAACACACGGCTCGCCTCGGGACGGACAGATTGCGCGTGGCGATTGCCGACAACAAAGCATACGGCCCCGAACATCGCGCCGGTTACAACGGCGTGGCGGAACTCCGGCTCAAGCCGGGCGATGAGAAGAACCTGTTCGTACCGAACTACGCGGGTTTGAACCTGGAGCATGTATTCAGCGGCGATGCGACGTCATTTGGCTGGAACATTTTTGAGCCGCGCCGCGCGCCGATGCAACTGATCCGACGCTCGCGGAACCGGGTCGAGTTACGCCAGGAACGAACGGAGCACTGGCCCTTGCGCAGCCGGCTGGTCTTTGAAGTGAAGGATGATGCGATTGACTTGACCTACTACGGCACTCCGTTGGAGGACGTTTGGAAGAAGCACGGGTACATCGGCGTCTTCTTCGCTTCCTACATTCACGCTCCGGAGGACATGGCAATCCAGCTCATTGGACGCGCTCGTCCCGGCCGCGGCGATTCGCAGCCGCGCTGGATCAAACATCTGCCGGAGAAACATGGCGTCGCGGCCAACCACCGGCCAGCGGGGAGCAACTGGGATCCGCCACAAGATGACGGTTTCAATCTCGATCTCGTGAAAGGCGTTTCGGATTTTGAATACCTGTATCCGTTCTACTTTGGCCGCTCAGGCGAGAATGTGTTCGTCATGATGTTCAAACGAACCGGCGAGGAAGGCGAACTGCGTTTTGCGCAATCTCCCTCTGGCGGCGGCAAAGGCAATCCGGCCTGGGATTTTGTTTACTTCCGCCGCGAGTATGCGGTCAATCACGAGTTTAGTTTTCGAGTTCGCGCCGTTTACCGAAAATTCACCAGCGTGGAGGATGTGGTGCGTCTTTACGAAAACTGGTCGGGCGAGAAGATCAAGCTCACTCGAGTTCCGAGTTAGCAGAGGGTTTCGCCTTTACGGTTCGCGACGCCACAGACATCTTCGGAACGCCATGAAGCACGCGCCGCTGAATCCTCAGCCATTGCTCTCCCTCAAGAACTCAGTTTTTCTGTCGCTGCCTGCCGTCGCCGTTTTCTTGGCGAGTCCAGTGATTGGTTTGTCCGTTCAAAGCGCGACGGTCTCACCACTAGGAACCAATGCCAACATGGAATCCCGGCAGTTATGGCAACCGGTGGCGGACGAGCCTTACTCGCACGAGATCGCTTTCAACCGTCAATGGGCTGAGCACGCGTTCGTTGAGTCCGCGCAGACGCCACCGGGCCACGGCCTGCGGATTGTCCGGGAGGATGGCCCGGGCGACACAAAGGTGGGCCACTGTGCCGCGGGCGGTCCGCTCCGCCTGGGGAGCAAGACGTATTCGCGGGGCATCGGCGTCAACTCTTACAGCGTGCTACGGGTTTCGCTCGACCAGCCCGCGGCTCGGTTCCTGGCAGTGATCGGACTGGATCGTAACGTGGACAACACCCCCGCCTCGGTCGCCTTTCATGTCGCCGTCGGCGGCAAGGACGTGTTTGCCACCGGCGTGATGCGTGCCTCGAACGAAGTGCAGACGATCAACGTGCCGCTGAACGGCGCCCGCGCATTTGACCTGATCGTGGACGAGGGTGGTGACGGGCGCGGCTTCGATCAGGCCGACTGGGCGGACGCGCGGGTGGTTCTCCAGGACGGCTCGGAACTTTGGCTCGACGATCTGGCCCGACAACCGGTGATGGGCGGGGAAATTCCCTTCTCCTTCGTCTATGGCGGCCGGCCCTCCGCCGAGTTTCTGGGCCAGTGGCTGCGCAGCGTTCAAGATCAGGCGGCCGATGTCGCGAAGCAGCAGCGGCAGCGGATCCTCACGCTAACGGATCCGGAGACGGGACTGGAGGTCCGGGCCGTGGCCACCATTTACACCGACACGCCCGGCGTTGATTGGACTTTGCATTTCACCAACAAGGGGACACGGGACACGCCGCTCCTGGAGCAGGTCAAGGCCGTTGACGTGACGGTTCGCCCGGGCGTCTCCGACCAGCCGCCGGTCCTGCATCGCTTGCGTCCCGACGTGGAGAACTGGCTTCCGTTGGATCAGCCGTTGCCGAACGGACAGCGAATCGAGTTTGCACCTGTGGCTGGCCGGTCGTCGCTGGGCGCGTGTCCTTTTTTTTATCTGGCCTGGAAAGGTGGAGGCGTGGTTACGGCGATCGGCTGGACCGGCCAGTGGGCGGCCTCGGTCGAACATACCAACGGCGGTTTGCATGTGGCGGCCAGCATGCAAAACCTGCGCCTCAAGCTCCATCCGGGCGAGACCACCCGCAGTCCGAGGATATTGCAACTCTACTGGTCGGGCGATGATCCGTTTCGTCCCTACAACCTCTTTCGCCAGACGATGCTGAAGCATATCGTACCCAAGATTAACGGGCAGCCTGTCACTCCGCCGATCGCGCACCTCAGCACGGCCTTTTATGAAATGGACAAGGGGACCGAAGCTGATGTGTTGTCGCACCTGAAATCCATCGAAGGGCTGGGGTTCGAGTACTTCTGGCTGGACGCCTATTACGGCAGGGACGACTTCCCCACGGTCGGCAATTATGTGCTCCCGTTGCTGCGAGGATTCAACCTGAAGCGTTTCCCCGGCGGCATCAAGCTGGTCGGCGATGCGGTGCGCCGCGCGGGCATGAAGTTCCTCCTGTGGTTCGAGCCTGAGCGCATCTGTCCCGGGACCTTGATTGCCAAGGAGCACCCGGAGTGGGTCGTGTTGCCCCCGGACGGCGGTTGGGGAATGTTCAATCTCGCCGTGCCCGAAGCTCGCCAATACATCACCGACTACCTCAACACCTCGGTCAAGGAATACGGGATCAGTTGTGTGCGCATGGACAACGCGGTCCTCTACAACGGACTCTGGGAGGCTGTGGATCGGGCGACTCCGGATCGTCGTGGGTTGGCGGAGATCCGCTATGTCGAGGGTTTGTACCGGATGTGGGACGATCTCCTGGCAGCCAACCCCGAGCTGTTCATTGACAACTGCGCTTCCGGCGGGGGCCGCATTGACCTGGAAACTTGCGCACGTTCCATTCCCCTCTGGCGAACCGACGGGACCATCGGCCCGCTCCTCGCTGGAGATTTCGCTCAGGCGGCCGCGCAGAATCAAGCGATGACCGCGGGACTCAGCCGCTATGTGCCTTTTTCCGTGAGCGGCCAGATGGGGGCGACTCCCTACCTGTTCCGGAGCGGGATCAACGGCGGTGGCATTTCCTTTGCCGAAGATGTGCGTCCCGCGAACTATCCCCGCGACCTGCTCAAACAGGCGATTGCCGAAGCGAAGCGTCTGCGCAAATACTACTTTGGCGACTACTACCCACTGACCGACGTGACCACCGATGCTCGCGATTGGAGCGTCGTCCAGTATCATCGCCCAATCGAACAGGACGGAATGTTCGTCCTGTTTCGGCGCCCCAAGTCGTGCTTCGCCAGCTACGTGCTGTCCGAAGCCCGAGCGATCGAGCCGGAGGCGGACTACGAGGTCACGCAGTCCCGCAGCTATGCGCCGTCGCAACCCACGCGCATGAAGGGCGAAGACTTGCAGCGGCTGAAGGTTGACGTCGATGAGAGCCCCGGCTCGGTCGTGGTCGAGTACCGGAAAATCGTGCGGTGAACACCCGCGCCAACTGGATCGGATTTCGCCTTTACGCTTCGCGACGCCACAGCCATCTTCGGGACGTCATGAACCACGCGCTGCTAAATCCCCGGAGATTTCCCTCACGCAAGCACTCAACTTGTCTGTCAATGGCTGCCACCGTCGTTGCCCTGGCACTTCTAATGACCGGTATATTTGCAATAAACGCAACGGCATCACCACCCGGGGCCTATACCAACACGACATCGCGCCGTTTATGGAAACCGGTGGCGGACGAACCTTACTTGCAGGAGATCGGTGAAAAGATCGTCACGGATAAACCGACCACTGCAATCGCGGTTTACCAAGAATCGGTTCATGTCGTCGTTGGCGGAATACTCAAAGTGTTGCGCGAAGGGGTTTTGAAGGATGCCCCCGGCGCTCCAGCGGGAATCAAACGGTTGCGGTCGCTCGGTGGCGCGCTTTGGGCCGCCGCAGAAAACGGAACATATCGTTTCACAGGCAACGCCTGGGTGCGCGTTGACGAGAAACCGTTCGTGGATTTCTGCTTTCACTTGGGTCAGGTGCATGGCGCGACGCGGGAAGACATCTTCCGCTTCGAGAGCGGGAAGTTCGTCAACATCAAGCCTGCGGGCGGCTATTTGGAGAACGACACCACGGTGATCATGGAGGACGGCACGCAGGTCCTGACGGACCCGGTGGAAATCGCTCCGGTCGAGCGCATCGCTTCTTACAGCGGCACGCTCTACTTGTTGCGGCATGGCGGTCTGGCTTTGCTGGAGGGCAAGACCTTCGTGGAGAATCCCGTGGACTGGGGAATGATGCCCTCGCGGGTCACTCGCGATATGCTCGCGCTGGGCAGCCGGCTCTTTGTGGCGACCGACCGCGAGGTGGCCGTGCTGCGGGGCATGGCCCTGACGACGTTGCGTGGTTCCGATGGGCTGCCGTATGAGGATACAACCTGTCTCGCCGAGGGTTTCGACGGCGACTTGTGGATCGGCACAACCCGAGGCGCGATTCGCAAAACCGGTGACGCCTACCACTACTTCGGCGCGCAGCGCTGGCTGCCCGGTGATTACGTGCGGGACATCGCGGTGAGCGGTAACGCGGTTTACCTCGCGACCGACGGCGGAATCGGCATTATCCGGTACGAGCCTTACACGCTCGCCAAGAAGGCGGCGCATTTCGAGCGGGAGCTGGAGGATTGGAACTTCAAGCGGCTCGGCTTTGTTCACAAACTTTACTGGTCGGGCGACCAGGACGGCTGGTTGCGCGAAATCAGCGACAATGACGGCGGGCATACGGCCCATTACCTGGCGGCGATGACGTTCAAGTATGCCGCCACCGGTGATGAGAAGGCGCGTGCGGAAGCAGTCGAAGCATTTAAGGCGATGGCGTGGCTGGACGACATCACACCGAAGCCCGGTTTCATCGCGCGCTCCATCTGGTCGGTCAAGAGCGACAAGGGCCAGCGTTCACGCCACGGCTCCGGCGGCCTGCCGGCGAAGTGGTATCCGACGGAGGACGGGCTGTGGATTTGGAAAGGCGACACGTCCAGCGATGAAGTGAACGGGCACATGTATTCCGTCAGCCTGTTCCACGACCTCGCGGCAAAGGGGGCGGAAAAAGAACGCGCCGCCAAACACATCGCCAACATCGCCTCGCACATCATGGACAACGGCTGGGTGCTCCGCGACATGGACGGCAAGCCCACGCGCTGGGGGCGCTGGGACCCAGAATACCTGCTGCGGCCCTACGGATTCGAATCGCGCGGGTTGAACGGCATGGAAGCGCAAACCTATGTGCAGACGGCGCACGCGCTGACCGGCGACGCAAAATACCAGGCCGGTCTCGAGCAACTCCTCAAGTGGCGCTATCACACCTATACCGTGCGGCAAAAGTTGACCTTCCCGCCGGACTCGGTCGTGCCGTGGGACGACGAACTGGCGTTCCGCTGCTATCACCCATTGCTCCGCTACGCCAAGGATCCGGAGTTGCGGTCCATCTACCTCCGGAGCCTCGAGCGACATTGGGAAGTGATGCGGATGCAACAGGTGCCGTTCTTCAACTTCATTTATGGCGCGCTTACGGGGAACGACTGCGAAGCGCCGCAGGCCGCGCAACATCTCCGCGAGTGGTCGCTCGACCTGGTGAGCCACAGCTATCACAACTCCCACCGCAGCGACCTCGCCTCACGGCCCGGCTACGTGCCCTACATGGGCGGCACGCGCGCGATCTCACCCCGCGAAACGGGTCCCGAATGGGGCAGCCGCTCAGCGCTGGAGTATGACGGCGGCGGTGGTGGCCGGGGCGTCACGCCGCCCATTGGCTGGCTGGAGGATTATTGGATGGGAAGGTATTACGGCTTCATTGAACCGCCCAGGACACAGGATGAGAAATTGACGACGGTGCAACCTCGCGCCAAGAAGCCTCGTGGAGCTGCGCCTTACGCCGGACCGCCGCGTCCGGTCGCGCAGTGGGAGAAGTGATTTTCGCCTCGATCGTCACTAAAAGGAAACGTCGCCTAAGCCGTATCCGGGCGGTAGAAAACAACGGCGAACCACGAATGGACACAAATTCACACGAATGAGATTGATCATTTCGCGCGCAGAACCCGGTCGGTGGCACTCACCTTTTGGTGACCAGAACAGGTTCTACAAGATCCCGGTTTTGGGCTTTCCTTGTTCGTGTCCATTTGTGTCCATTGGTGGTTGAACTGAATGGTTACGGCTAAGGCCACCGCAACTGGTAGAAGCAGGCCGGAAGATTGGTCGCGTTGTCGTCCGTGAATTGGAACACGCCGGGCGGACCTTCGCTCAC
>CAYIOH010000046.1:0-13905 GCA_964364975.1 uncultured Bifidobacteriaceae bacterium | reverse complement strand
ATGCGTGAATTATTCGATGATCAAAACCCAACAGTTGTATCCCGCTGGGAGAGGGAGAATCGTTTGCCGGTTTGATTGAATATCGTGACCCCAGCCTTTTCGGAGGCTGGTTGCGCGAATCCCGAGAAAGATTTCTCTGCGTTTGCGGTTGAGTTCCCTGAGTCCCGGTGAAATCATTTTGCTGGTGCGGGTTGAGTTGCAGCAAGCGGGGCGGACGGTGCAGCGGGCTTGCTTGCGGCCGCAGCGACGGCTGTGGCTTTCGCTTCCGCGTCGGTTTTTGCCTTGGCTTCGGCTTTGGCTTTTTCGGCGGCGAGACGCGCGTCCACCTCGGCGGCTTCGGTTGGGTGGATTCGCCGGTAGTATTCGTTCGACTTGGCGAGTTTGTGCTTGTCGAGCAGCAACGCGCCAAAGCGGTCGCTCGTGCTCAGTTCAAATTCGTTGTCCATCTTGATGGCGTCGAACGGACAGACCTCCACGCAAATCTGGCAGCTCATGCAAACCGAAACGTCAATGTCGAACGTGGCCGGATAGAATTGCGCCTTGCCCATGTAATCCGGCTTCTTATCCTTGCTCTTGACGATGTAGATGCACTTGGGCGGACATTCCTTCTCGCAAATCTGGCAGGCGACGCAACGCATGCCCTTGTGCCAGTCGTCGCCGTCGTGAACGAGGAAGGGAAAGTTGCGCACGGCCTCCTTCAGGACCTGACGTTCTTCCGGATACTGGATGGTGGGCAGCCGGTCGTCCGAAACGTAGCTGAGGGCGAAATTTTTCGCCGTCACCACCATGCCTTTGATGATTGCTTCGCCGAGCATAATCTGGTGCTTAATCTTCTGCGTTCGCGCACACACGATGCGCGAGTGATCGCCCTTCGTTCAATTCTTGAATCCAATTGTCATCCCTGCGGATCATCGGCTTTCCACACTTGTCACAGATGTAGTCTTCGATTCTTCTCAATTCCGAACCAATCAATCCCTCGAGCGCTCGCGGAAAAATTCCTGCTTTGGAAACGAATTCACAAATAACCCTGTAGGCATCTACCTGACACCACCAACCAGCCACATGGTAAACTTCGTAACCAAGCGATGTAAGCTTCAAGTCTCTTGCCTTTGCCTTCTGCCGATCTTCACGCAGATGTCCCGGACCATCTATTTCCAAGCAAATGAGCCTCACTTTTCGGCTTCCCACGCGAACAATCCACAATTGATCCACTATGTAGGGTGTTTTGTCGTCGTAAAATGCGTCTGGAACAATGAATTGCGCTCGGACTTGGGCAACACTTGAAAACATTTCGCGGTGACCAAAGCTGGCCGTCCACTTCCAAATGCCTGGGCTTCCGCTCAACATATTCTGGAGAGCATACCAAGCCTCTTCTTCGGTGTTGTAGCTTCTCGGCGTATCGTAGAAATGTGGGGGAACATCGTAGCCACGCTCCGCAGCTATCCGGAACGCAAAATGATGAGAATGTGGCTGCGTTCTGCCATCCAATCTCCCTTCGGGAATGACACCGTTTGCAATCAATTTCATGAGCAACCGGTGCTCACCACACTGCAACCAAGCTTCAGCATCCCGTTCCGTAACTTTGTCAGAAGTTTCTTGCCCCAAAGTGCGCAACTGCTCTGTCGGTGGCGTTCCCAAGATGATTGAACTCTCGCGCAACTCCGATGGAATTCTTGAAACAACTCTCTGGGCGTGTTCGATCTCGTCCATAGCATAATTATCTGTCCACCTCACCCAACACAATATCCACGCTGCCGAGAATGATCACGATGTCGCCAATCGTGTGGCCGAGGCACATGTCCTCGAGAATTGTCAAATTGATGAAGCTCGGCGGACGCACGCGATAACGATACGGATTCGGCCCGCCGTCACTGATGAGATAGAAGCCAAGCTCGCCCTTCGGCGCTTCGATGCGACCGTAAGCTTCGCCCGCTTTCGGACGGAAGCCGCGCAGCTTGGCCTTCGGATCAATGATCGGGCCTTCGGGCACTGACTTGAGGGCCTGTTGGAGAATTTTCACCGACTCGCGCATTTCGAGAATGCGCATCATGTAGCGGTCATAGGTGTCGCCGTGTTCACCGAGCGGCACGCGGAACTCGAAGCGGTCGTAGATGCCGTATTTGTCCACTTTGCGGAGGTCGTAATTGACGCCGGCAGCGCGGAGCATCGGGCCGGTGATGCTGCCATTGATGGCGAGTTCGCGTGGCATGATCCCGACGCCTTGCGTGCGCGCCATGACGATTTCATTCTCGTTGAGCAGCGTCTCGAACTCGTCGAGGAAACCGGGGAAATCATCCACGACCTTCTGCGTTTGTTCGAGCCAGCCAGCAGGCGTGTCGCAACGGCAACCGCCGAAACGCATGAAGTTGCACATCATCCGCGCACCGCTGATGGCCTCGAAGAGATCGAGAATCTTTTCCCGCTCGCGGAACGCATACATGAGCGGCGTGCCCATGGCACCCATGTCCTGCAACAGGAAGCCGGCAAGCGAGGCGTGATTCTGGAGACGTGTCAACTCGGCTAGGATGACGCGGAGATACTCGGCGCGCTCGGGCACTTGCAGACCGGCGAGCTTCTCGACTGCCAGCGCGTAGGCCCAGTTGTTCGTCATCGAGCAGAAGTAATCGAGCCGGTCCGTGTAAGGCATGGAGCCAAGATAGGTTGTCCCCTCGGCGATTTTCTCGTGATTGCGATGCAGATAGCCGAAAACGGGCTTGAGCTTCACGACGCGCTCGCCGTCCAGCACCACGTCCATGCGAAAGACACCGTGCGTGGAGGGATGTTGTGGCCCCATCGAGACTTCGAGAAGTTCGCCGTCGCCGCCGCCCTTGGGCAACAACTCGAAATTCTTCGGAGGCATCTCGGCAACGACGCTCACGCTTTCACCTCCTGCGCCTGATGCTTCTTCGCTTTTTCCAAAACTTCGCCGTGTGGTGTCGGCTCGTATTCGTAATCGTCCGGCTCGACGTAATCTTTGCGCATCGGGAAATCTTTGAATTCGTCCCACATCAGAATCCGGCGCAGATCGGGATGGCCGTCGAACAGGATGCCGTAAAGGTCAAAAGCCTCGCGCTCCTGCAATTCCGCGCCGCGCCAGATGGAAGTGAGCGAAGGGAGGTTGGCTTTGTCGGTGCGATTCTCCGTGCGCAGTCGAAGAATGACCGACCCGTGCTTTTTCTCCATCGAGTAAAGATGATAAACCGCTTCGAGGTAGCCGCGGCGCGGCGTCTTCTTCACTTCCTCGACTTCCTTTTCCACGCCGTCCACGACCTTTTTAACTTTGATCTTCTCGGTCAACTCGGCGTCGGGCCAGTCAACGCCGGTAACATTCGAGCAAAAGTCCAGGCGCAACTCCGCGTCATCGCGCAGAAACTTCGCCACAGCCACGCCATGAGCGTTGTCCACTAGCAACGAACGCTGCGCCGAGGGACTGTCGTTGGCGATGATCTCGATTTTTGCTCCAGCCATAGCGGATTCAATCCGCGCTTTGATTTGTTCCAATGTTTCCATGTGGCTTCAGGCGCGAGTCGGAACGGGTGATTGCCAAATATCGGAATTCTTTGGCGGCACCAGATCGTGCTCGCCAAACTGCGGCACGGGAAATTCGCTCGAAGCTTCGGCGACGAGATGGCGAGGGCGGTTCGAACCGGTGAGTTCCTGTTCGGCGATGCGCTGTTGCAATGTCATGAACGCATGAAGCAACGCCTCCGGCCTCGGCGGACAACCCGGAATATGCACGTCCACCGGAATGTAACGGTCAATGCCTTTGAGCACGTTGTAACCCTGCTTGAACGGCCCGCCCGAAATCGCGCATGCGCCCATGGCGATGACGTATTTCGGTTCGCCCATCTGGTTGTAGAGCCGCACCACTTGCGGCGCCATTTTCTTGGTGACCGTGCCGGCCACGATCATGAGGTCAGCCTGTCGCGGCGACGGGCGGAAGACTTCCGCGCCGAACCGCGCCAAATCCCAGCGCGCCATCGAGGCCGCAATCATTTCGATGGCGCAACAAGCCAGCCCGAAGCTGAGTGGCCAGAGGGAGTTTTTGCGCCCCCAGTTGTAGAGTTCCTCGAGGCTCGTCGTAAAAATGCCCTGCTTCTGCAATTCGCTTTTAAGTCCTGCGTCCATTTTCGGTTTCTTAATCGTAATCTTTCTCTTAATCCTCCTCGCCCGAAGGGGGATTAAGATTACGAGTAAGAGTAAGATTAAGAGGAAAAGTTCATGTCCACGTCAACACGCCCTTCATCCACGCCCACGCCAACCCCTCGACCAGGAGCAGCAGAAAAACCACCATCGCGATGAACGCACCCACGCCCAACCCGGCAAACGACACCGCAAAGGGCAGCAGGAAAATCGTTTCCACGTCGAAAATCAGGAAGATGATGGCGTAGAGGTAATATTCCGACTTGAACTGCATCCACGCGTCGCCTTTGGATTCCAGCCCGCACTCGTAGATTGCGCCCTTGTCCGGGCCCGGCTTGGGCGGAGAGAATTTCTTCGCCCACAACCACGCCAACGCGAGCGGCCCAAGCGCGAGTCCGATGGCCGCAGCCATCAGCACGAGAATAAACAAATAAGGACTGTATGATACCATGCCCAAAATCCGTCGCTTAAATCTGTCGCAGGCTACGGATTAGAGCGAACAGCGTCAAGGAATGGCCAATAAGTGTTGCGTTTATGCCAAGATAGAAGAATCCCAGCGTGGCGCAACTCAGAAAAACGGGATCAATTTTCCCGCCGCGATTAATTCTGTTTCCCACCGGCGCGCTTGAGTCCGACCTCGTGCGCGATGTCATCGAATTCTTCGTGGCTGACTTCGTGCAACTCCTTGCCGCGCGACTTGAGCTTTTCGTTGATCTTGACGGCCTTCTCGGTCATCCGGTCGTGGGTTTCCTCGCTGCCGCCGACCAAAGCGAAGTTCGGCCCGGTGGTCACTCGCTTGTGACCGTCGGAATCCAGCCCAACGCCCAGCATCATCGCCTGGCGTTTCTTCTTTCGGCTCGCGTTCGCCATGCCAAACGCTACTGACGCCAAGGGACGAGGTCAAGGTTGCCGCCTGTTTCAGTCAGACGGGATTGGATGCTTCCCCCAAGAGTTTCAGAAACACGCGGCTCGGAAGCCGCGTTAACCGGCAGCCAAGGATGGCCGCCTCCACGTGGCGGCACGCTTCCCAGCGTGCCAGTGACGGCGGCATCCTTGCCGCCAGTTTCGGTGGCCCAAGTTGAGCCCCTTCAATCATTTGCACGGCGGATAGGTACTGTCAGTTGTTTGCCGTTGTCATCCGGCCCGAGCTTCAGCAGAAACGGCACGGCGATCCCGGCCCACTCTTCGGCGGACGGGTAGGACGCCGCGGAACTTCCAAAACAACTCCGCAACATGTCCGTGTTGATGATGCCCGGATTGAGCGGAATCGCCGCCATGCCGGATGGCAACTCCTGCGCAAGCGACTGCGTCAACCCTTCGATGGCCCACTTCGTCGCGCAATACGGCGCAACCTCCGCGTCCGTCGCACGACCCCAACCGGAACTAAAATTCACGATCACGCCGCTTCCGCGCTTCACCATCGCCGGCACGAAATGGCGGATCACATTGGCCACGCCCTTGAGGTTCACATCCACGACCTCGTTGAATTCGTGCGCGTTCACGTTCCACAGCGGCGCGTTGCGGTTGATGACGCCGGCGTTGTTGAGCAGCAAATCCGGTGAGCCATGCGAAATCAGCAGTGCGGTTGCCCACGATTTCACCTCATCGTCCGAAGACACGTCTACCGCGCAAAAACCATGCGGCTTGCCGAAAGCACGGCGAAGCCGGTCAATTTCCTTCGCAGAGCGACCACAACCAAGGACGATGTGCCCCAGGCGGATGAATTCCTCCGCCATGGCTTTTCCGAGCCCACGCGTGACGCCGGTGATGACAACAGTTTTGCAGTCAGTCATGACGTAGATTCTGTGTTTCAGAATTGTCGGGTATCAATGTAAATTTCCGCGTGAGCTTTGCATTTTTCCTGTCCGGTTTGGCCACCTTGCGGCTGTATGTTTGGTGAGAAGTGATGCCGGACGACCAACAACTCTTGCGCCGCTACGTCGCCGACGGTTCGGAAGCCGCCTTTGGCGAACTGGTCGCGCGTTACGTGAACCTCGTTTATTCCGCCGCGTTCCGGCGCACTGGCGGCGACGCGCACCTCGCGCAAGACGTGGCCCAACTGGTCTTCACCGACCTCGCCCGCAAAGCCCGCTCGCTGCCGGAGAACGTCGTGCTGGCCGGCTGGCTTCACCGCGCCACGCGCTACGCCGCCGCGCAATTGCTCCGCACCGAACGCCGTCGCGCCGCGCGCGAACAGGAGGCTGTGGCCATGAACACTCTTGAATCTGAAACCCCGCTCGATTGGGAACAAATCCGTCCCCTGCTGGATCAAGCCCTCGACGAACTGGGCGACGATGACCGCGATGCGCTGATCCTCCGCTTCTTCGAGCAACGCAGCCTGGCGGAAGTCGGCCAAGCGCTGGGCGCGAACGAAGACGCAGCCCGCAAACGCGTCTCCCGTGCGCTGGAAAAACTCCGCGCCGACCTCATCCGCCGCGGCATCACGACGACCGCCGCGACGCTCTCCGCCGCCATTTCCGTCAACGCCGTTCAAGTCGCGCCCGTTGGACTCGCCGCCACACTTTCAACTACCGCCATTGCAGGAACAACCCTCACCGCCGCCGCTGTAACTGCTACCAAAACCATCGCCATGACCACACTTCACAAAACTTTGATCACCGCCACCATCGCCGCTGCTGTCGGCACTGGAATCTATGAAGCCCGGCAGGCTTCAAACGCGCGTGCCCAAGTCGAAACGCTCCGGCAACAGCAAGCGCCGCTGGCCGAGCAGCTCCGGCAATTTCAACGCGAGCGCGACGACGCGAAGACTCGGATGGTTTCACTTGCAGATGAGCTCGCAAAAGCGAAAAACAACAATTCCGAATTGTTGAAACTCCGTGGAGAAGTGGGAGTTTTGAGACGCCAGGCAGCAGAGACTGCCAACGCAAAAACTTTACCTCTTGTTCCGGCACCTGAAGCGGATAAAACAAACGGGTCCGTCACAAATCTATCAGCTAAAGTTGAGCGATTGAGAATTGTTTTGGATCGAATGCCTTATTTGAAAATTCCAGAACTTCAGTTTGTTACCGAAAAAGAATGGTTGCTCGCTGCAGATTGTGGTGGTGACCTTAAAACGGACGAAAATTACCGCTGGGCTTTTAGCCAGTTGAGAGGGATGGCCGAAGACAAATTTGGCAGTATGACAATGCGTGCGCTGGAAAAATATATGCAGGCAAACAATGGACAGTTTCCCACTGAACTCACCCAATTACAGCCCTACTATAAATCGCCGGTGGATGACGCGATACTTCGACGATACGAAATCGTTCCGGCAAAGACTCTTCCAGATTCACACATGGACGATGATTGGGTCATAACAACAAGAGCACCTGTGGACAGAAGTGATTTCCGAGAAGTAATCGACTCTCGTGGTTACGGACACGGTTCCATGTTCTATTCGCCGCAAGCGGAGCAAACTTCGTCGCACAACCCATGAGCGTTCACCGTTAATTTCAACCTTGCTCTTATCCTGTGCCGTTTTCGCGTCCCGCAATAGCTTATGAGACGTGATGAGCGAAGAGGCTGAATGGCTGCGCCGTTACGCCACCGAACATTCGGAAGCCGCCTGCACCGAACCTGACCCGAAGCGCCGCCAGGTTTTGGACTGCGCCAGTCTTCTGGCGCCTTTGGAAGGCGTCACCGCTTGGAAAGCGGCAGAGGACTGCCGCAGTCCAAGACGCTGGCGCACTCACTGACAGCTTGCCGGTTAATCCCGCGGGTTGAACCGCGATTCGCGCTGAAGTTGTTCCCACAATTTTCGTTCGCCGTCAGAAACGCGCTCCGGCACCTCGATGCGCGTCACCACAATCAAATCGCCGTGCCCGCCGTTGTGCTGCGGCAGTCCGCGGCCGCGCACGCGCAACTTCTGGCCGCTTTGCGTGCCGGGTGGAATTTTGATGTTCACGCGGCCATGGAGTGTCGGAATGGAGATGTTGGCGCCCAGCACCGCTTCCCACGGCGCGAGTTCGGCCTCGTGAATCAGGTTGTGGTCCTCGACTTCAAAATCGGGATGCTTAGCCAGGCGCACGCGCAAATACAAATCGCCGGCCGCACCACCACCCGCACCGGCCTCGCCGCGACCGGCGAGCCGTAATCGCTGCCCTTCCGCCACGCCCGGCGGAATTTTGACTTGATAGGTCTGGGTTTTGATCTTGCCGCCGACTTCGGAGCGGACGTTGACCGAGCGCACGGAGCCGCGCAACGCTTCTTCCAGCGTGACCATGATGTCGCCTTCGATGTCCCGCCCGCGCGCGGCAAATTCCTCGTCAGCAAATCCAGCGGAACGACCGAATCCCTGCCCGCCCCGTCGCCGCGAGCCAAAAACCTGCTCAAAAAAATCACTGAAGCCGGTGCCACCAAATTGGAACTCGTAGTCCGCACCGCCCGCCCCACTTTGGCGATATGTGCGCCCGCCCGTGAACTGTTCCCAGCCCGGCGGCGGACGGAACTCCGCGCCGGCTTTCCAGTTCGCGCCCAACTGGTCGTACTTTTTGCGGTTGGCCGGATCACTCAGGACCTCGTAGGCTTCGTTGATTTCCTTGAATTTTTCCTCGGCGCGCTTCTTGTCCTTGGCCACGTCGGGGTGGTATTCGCGGGCGAGCTTGCGGAAAGCCTTCTTGATCTCGGCGTCGCTCGCGGTGCGCGGAACGCCAAGGCTTTCGTAATAATCTTTGAATTGAACGGCCATTGCTGCTGGCGCAGGGCGCCGGAAAAATCATGCCCACCGCGCGGCGTTTGTCAAAGTTTCGTTCCGTAGGACAGGCGTCGCACCTGTCTCACACTTCTTGAAAATGGGAGACAGGTGCGACGCCTGTCCTACGAAAAAAGAAGTCCGGTCGAAGCGCAACGGCTTCGACCGGACATCAGCCTTTGCGGTCGAAATTACTTCTTCTTTCCCGTCTCGACGGTCAGGTAGCGCGAGCCGCCGCCGCCTTTGGCATTGCTCCACACGCGCAACAGAATTTCATTGTCCTTGGCCTTGCGGATCAGGCGCATGGCTTCGTCGGCGTCGCGGACGGGTTGCCGGTTGATTTCGGTAATGACGTCGCCCTCACGTAGTTCCGCCTCGGCCGCGTTCGAGTCCGGATCCACTTTCAGCACCAGCGCGCCCTGTACGGTGTGTGGAATTTGCAACTGCTGGCGCGTGCGATGGTCGAGGTCCGAAACTTCCACACCGTCCAGGGCGTCGGCCTCCAACTCGCCGTGGTCATCTGGGCCAACGCTTTCCTTGCTCAAGCCATCCTCGGGAAACTCACCCAGCGTGACGGCGAAGGTTTTTTCCGCGCCACGACGCAGCGCCTTCACGGTGACCTTCGTGCCCGGCGCGAGTTGGGAGACGGTCAATCTTAAATGCCGGTCGTCGTTGATTTCCTTTCCATTCACTTCGACGATCACATCGCCCTGCTTGATACCCGCCTTCTCCGCCGGCGTGTCCGGAAATACATCGGCGACGAGGGCGCCGTTTTGATCGGGCACGGCGAATTGTCTGGCCAGGCCACGATTGAGTTCCTGCGGTTTGACACCGAGGTAGCCACGCGCGATTTTGCCATCCTTCGCGAGGCGCTCCAGAACCGTGCGCGCCTGATTGACGGGAATCGCAAAACCCACGCCCGCGTTCGCGCCGCTGCCGCTCACGATGGATTGATTGATGCCGATCAAGCGGCCCTCCGCGTCCACGAGCGCGCCGCCGGAATTGCCGAGGTTGAGAGCCGCATCCGTTTGAATGAAATCTTCATACGCCGTGATGCCAAAGCCGCCCCGACCCAGCGCGCTGATAATCCCCATGCTCACACTCTGGCCCACGCCGAAGGGATTACCGATGGCCAGGACCACGTCGCCGACTTCGAGCTTGTCGCTATCGGCCAGCGTGATGGCCTTGAGGTTCTTCGCCTCAATTTTCAAGACCGCCACGTCGGTCCGGGGATCGCTGCCCACGACTTTGGCGTCGTATTTCGTTTTACCGTCGGCGAGCGCAACTTTTACCCCATCCTTGTCCGCGCCGTCCACGACGTGATTGTTGGTCAGAATGTAGCCATCCTCGGAAACAATCACGCCCGAGCCGAGGCCCTCCATTTTGCGCGACTGCGGGCGCTGATCGCGCGGATCAAAATCCTCGCCGAAGAAACGACGCAACCTCGGATCGTCGAAAAACTGGTGATAGAACGGCTGGCTCTTCACGGTGCGGGTGGAATAAATGTTCACGACACTCGGCGTGACCCGCTTGATGACGGACGCGTAGCTCGCGCCGTGCGCCGTGCGGTCAATTGGTTGGTCGGACACAGTCACTTTCGGCGGCGCAGATTCTCCTGCCCCCGCGCCAACCGCCAGCGCCGCAAGCGTCAACGCGCAAAGCAACGCCGTGGCCGGCGCGCGCAACAGTAAATTCGTCTTCATATTTGGATGTTTGTTCTGTCTATGAAATGTTCGTGACCGCATCGGCGGTCATGTCGAGAGCAGGTCGGACAAGTCCCGATTGGGCTGGTCGTTCCCGCTCACCCATATTGACACGTCCGCGACGCGGACGTTCAAACGTCCGATCTGTACTCGGATACCGGTCAGCAACCGTTTGACACCGGCGGCGATTTGAGGTGAGATGAAACCCGCGCTGTTCGAGAGAACCACAGTATGAGCAACTTTCATCGCATTGCCAATTTTGTGGCCGGCAAAAAAGTCTGGCTGCCGCTCGCGGCGTTGCTGGTCATGCCAACCCACACCCCCGCCGCAACGCGTTCACCCCAATTCCCCGTTGTCCCCAAATGGGGACGCTTCGAGCTGACACTTAAGAGCAGCGTCAATTATTCCAACCCCGTCCAAGAAGCGACGCTGAGCGCGGTGTTTGTTTCGCCTCAGGGTGAAACGAACAAGGTTTTTGGTTTCTGGGATGGTGGAAAAAACTGGCGCGTGCGCTTCTCGCCGGACCTGGCCGGACGCTGGACCTTCGCGACATCCTGCTCGGACAAGTCGAACGCCGGGTTGGAAAACCAGGCCGGGATGTTTGTCTGCACCGCGCCGCTGAACAAGACGGCGCTCGACCGGCATGGCCCGGTGCGCGTCGCCCGCGACCGTCGCCACTTTGAACACGCGGACGGCAGGCCGTTCTTGTGGTTGGGCGACTCGGCCGATGATGCCGCGCGCCGCTCCGATTCAAACGATTGGCAGCTTTACGCCAGCATCCGCGCTCAACAACGATTCACCGCGGCGCACTGGATCGTCGCACCGGGCCTGGATGCCAGGGGTGAAACCGCGTTCACGGCCACAAACGGTCTGGCCATCAATGTGAATTTTTTTCAAAGGCTCGATGAGAAGGTGGACGCGCTAAACCGCGCGGGACTGTTGAGCGCCATCGTGCCGCTGCAGGAATTGGGCCCGATGACCAACGCGCTGCCGGAAGACCAGGCCGGGTTGTTCCTGCGTTACGTGGTCGCCCGTTGGGGCGCGAACCACGTTGCGTGGCTGCTGGCGTTTGAGGGCGACAGCCTCGGCCAAAACGTGGGTCGCTGGCAGCGGATTGGCCGCGCGATGTTCGGTGATCGCGCCCACGCGCCGGTGGTTTTGTTGCCCGGCGAAACGCACTGGTTGTTCGATGAATTCCGCACCGAAGCCTGGGTGGACATTTTCGGTTTTCCCGCGACGACGGCAGGCGATGACGCGTTGCAATGGATGCTGGCCGGGCCTTTGTCGGTCGAGTGGCGGAAAGCGCCACCCCGCCCGATCATCAATCTCTCTCCGCCCGCCGAATCTTCGCCCAACGGCGATGATGCGCGGCACCTGCTCTGGTGGAATTCGCTGATGAATCCAACCGCCGGCGCCAGCTACGCCGCGTTGCCAATCATGAAGTGGAACACCAACGCCACGACGAACCCAAATATCCGGCCGCGAAATTTGCCCCAGTGGCGGGAGGCCTTGTTCCTGCCCGGCGCCAAAAGCGTCGCGCCACTCGCTGATTTTTTTGGCTCGATTGATTTTCGACGGCTCCAGCCGGCGCAGAATTTGTTGACCCGCCAGCCGGGCTTGCAATCGCCGGGGCGGCACATCGCTGTGGCGACGACGGAAGCACACGACCTGACGGTGGTTTATGTGCCGGAAGATCGCACGGTGGAACTGCCGGCCCAGGCGCTGCAGCAGTGGCCGTTAATCACGTGGATCAATCCGCTCACTGGCCAGCGCAATTCGGCAGTCGGGTCGGTTGCCGGGAACACCTGCCAGTTGACCACGCCTGATCAGGGCGATTGGCTGCTGCTGATGAAGGCGCGGAACTAGAAGACCGTTTTGGCCACCGGACTGAGCTTGCCGCGCAGCACGTAAACCAGCGCTTTGACGGCGAGCTCGATGAAGAGAAACGGCTTGGCGATGAAATCGTTTCCGCCGCTCATCATGGAACTGGCGCGGCTCTCGAAATCGTTGAGGCTGGTGACAAAGACGACCGGAGTATTTTTGTACGGCGTCAGCGCGCGCAGCTTAGTGCATAGCTCAAAGCCGTTCATGCCGGGCATGTCCACGTCAAGGAACACCAGATCAAATTTCCGGTCCAATAGCAGTTGGTAGGCGGCGTTCGGGTCTTCGACGCTGATGGATTTGAGCCTGGCCTTTTCCAGCGCGTACGTCACGGCGCGCCGCGAAATCGCTTCGTCGTCCACAACCAGGATGTTGGCCGGGGAAGCCTCCTGTTTGTTCGCGTCCGTGCCGTGATCGAAAAGAAAGCCGAGGAAATCCACCGCAATCGCAAGGGTGCGCAGCGTGGAGGCGTTGATGTTTTTCGGCTTTTCGTAAAGTTCCTTGAGCAACGCTTCGAGCGCATCGGCCATTTGCGAAATCAGGAACATGCCGGCGATGCCCGCGTTGCCCGTGAGCGCGTGGACGCGGCGGTATAACTCGTGGATCTGCTTGAGGCGCACCATCTCGCTCTCGGCCTTGGCGAGGCTTTGCAACAGCAAGCGGAGCGTGGCCAGGGTGGCGGGCAGGCTTTCGAGGAAGGATTTGCACAGGTCGGCTTGGAATTCCACGTCAGAATCGCCGGTGGTCAAGACCTCGGCAGACGCCGGGACGGCGGCGCGCGGCGTGGCTGAGGCGATGCGGGTTGGCGGAGCGGACACCGACGACGACGACGACGACGCGGTCGTGTCGCCGTTCTTGCCAAGTGCGCTGCGTACAACCTCGAGCACCTGCTTGGGCGTGCAGTTGGCCTTGGAAAGGCATTTGGTGGCCCCGGCTTTCCATGCTTCCTGCACCATGTTGGTGAGGTAGGTGTTCGAGAAAACGATGACCGGAACCTTCTCGAAGTCCGGCTCGGCACGAATCTCTTTCATCAGCTCCAAGCCCGTGATCTTCGGCAGCATCAGATCCAGCACGATGACGTCCGGCCGGAACGATTTGATCAATTCGCGTCCCACTTCGCCATCGAGCGCGATTTCAACTTTGTAACCTTCCACGGAAAACTTGTTCCGGTAGATGTTGGCGACGATCTGGTCGTCTTCGATGATAAGAATTTTCTTCATGATCGCGGGTTCGCCGCGAGCGCCGCCGGCACTTGCAGGTACGGCGCGAGAAATTCACGGATGCGCGCGAATTCCTGCACCACGCCTTTACACAACTCAACAGCGTTGGTCAACTGGCCTTCGTAGCCCTGTTTTTCCAATTCGCGCAGCAAGGGGATGAGCCGGCGCATCCCGCAGGTGGCGCTGGCGCCGGCGCAACTGTGGGCCAGCCGCCGCACGTCCTGCGGCTGGTTGGCGGCCACGGCGGCTTCGAGTTGCTCGATCTGCG
>CAYIOH010000045.1:0-14171 GCA_964364975.1 uncultured Bifidobacteriaceae bacterium | reverse complement strand
GTCATTGACGGTTTCAACTGGCTCAAGGAAGGGCACATCGGCAAGGTGCGCGTCGCGAAGGCGATCAACCACCAGTTCCGCGAACCCATCGGCCGCGCACTGGTCTCGGATCCGCCTCCGGGCGTCGACTACGACCGCTGGCTCGGCCCTGCGCCGGTGCATCCCTTCACGAAGAATCGCTGGCACTACAACTGGCACTGGTTCTGGGACTACGGCTGCGGCGACCTCGGCAACGACGGCATCCATCAACTGGACGTGGCGCGCTGGGGACTCGGCGTGGATTACCCGAAGGCGATCGTGTGCTCGGGTGGCCAGCTTTTTTACGACGACGACCATGAAACGCCCGACACCCAGACGATCATCTACGAGTATGAACACTGCCAGCTCATTTACGAAATGCGCCTGTGGACAGACTATCCACTCGAAGGCCACGACAACGGCACCATCTTTTACGGCACCGATGGCAGAATGGAGGACGGACGCGCCAGCGTGGTCGTAACGATGAAGGACGGACAAACCAAGAAGATCGAGGGCGGACGTGAAAGCAACATGGCGGACTTCCTGAATGCCGTGCGGGCCAATGACCCGGCGAAACTGAGCGCGCCCATCGAGCAGGGCGCGATCTCAGCTGATCTTTGTCATCTCGGCAACATCGGTACGCGACTCGGCGGTCAGCGCGTCGAATACGATTCCGTCGCCGGCAAGATCACGCGATGCGGCGGGCGCGAGGCCGAAGCCAACGCGCTGCTCACCCGCAGTTACCGGGCCGGCTACGAACTGGTTTACCAAGGATGAACGTGCGCTCGATTTCTGCCACAACCTGCGCGTTGCTGCTGGCTCAGACCCTCGCCTCTTCCGAGAGCGCCGACAGTGGTGACCGCCGTTCGGTCAATTCGCTCGGCATGCAGATGGTGCGGATAGAGCCGGGGAGCTTCGCGATGGGGTCCACCAACGGCGATTGGGATGAACAGCCTGTCCACGAAGTCAGAATCCGCCGGTCGTTCTGGATGTCCGCAAGCGAGGTCACGCTGGCGGAGTACCAGCAATTTCGGCCCAAACAAAGGCTGGCGGCCGCGAGCGGCGCGGCAACCGGCATAAGCTGGAACGAGGCGATGGCGTTCTGCCAGTGGTTGGGTGAAAAGGAAGGCAAACCATACCGGCTGCCCACGGAGGCTGAGTGGGAGTACGCGTGTCGGTTGAACAACGCAACCGAGGCCGCAGCCGAACCGCGGGTCGTTCCTCACGCCGTGGCTCAATGGTGCCTGGATTGGTACGGCGAGTACCAGGCTCGAGATCAGGTTGATCCAGTTGGGCCTGGCTCAGGAATGGCGCGAGTTGTTCGCGGCGACAAGCTGGACGATTCGCGTCACCTTCTGCGAGGGAAGCGGGAGAGCGACTATCACCGCAGTGCGAACCGAGCCGGCATGGCACCAGCGTTCGGCTTGCCTGATCAATCGAGCGATGATCCCTCCACTCCGGGTCGTCACTCTATCGGCTTCCGCGTGGTGCAGGCCCCGATGCCGAAAGCCAAGCCATACCCGGCGGACGTGCCGTTCGTCCAATGCGGTGTAAACCAGGACACCGCCCGGGCGGCGCGCGAGCACGGTCCGGATCCCGCGAAACCCTACTTCCGTAAGCGTTACCTCCTGCCGACGCCACCGGAGAACTGCCACCGCCGCACCATTGACGCCGCCGGCTTGCACCCTGCCTTCTGCGGCCACAATCACAGTCCGGCGGTGGAGGTGATGCCTAATGGCGACGTGTTGCTGGTCATCTTCACGTCGTGGACCGAATACGAGCCTGAAATGTCGCTCATGGCCACACGCCTCCGCTTTGGCGCCGACGAGTGGGAGATGCCCAGCTACTTCATTGATTTCCCGGACGCCTGCGACAACTGTCCCATGCTGTGGACCGAAGGAGAACAAGTCCGCTTGTTCTGGGCCAGCACGTGCGCGGTCGGGGCCTATCCGTTTCAGTGGATCACGTCGGCCGACAGCGGTGCGACCTGGAGCGAAGCGAAGTTCCCGCAATTCACCACGCCAATCGGCCCGCACGCCCGCCAGCCCATCAACACCGCCCTGCGGGACCGCGATGGGACGATCTACGTGTCGAGCGACGCCGTGGGGGCCAGTTCGCTGCTTTGGTCCAGCAAGGACGGGATGGATACTTGGCAGGATTCCGGCGGGCGAACCGGCGGACGTCATACGACCTTCGCGATTCTCAAGGATGCCCGGACAATCCTCGGCATGGGCGGCAAGAGCAGCGACCTCAACGGCTACATGCCCAAGTCAATCTCTGACGACGGGGGCAAGACTTGGGAGGTCAGCCCGACGGTTTTCCCGGCCTACGGAGCGAACCAACGCCCCTGCGTGCTCCGGCTCAAGAGCGGACGACTGTTTTTCTGCGGCGACTTTCAGCGGATTGACGGCGCAGCGCCCGCGACGGTCACGAACCGCGGCGCCTTTGCGGCGCTTTCCGAAGACGACGGCCGCACCTGGCGCGTCAAGAAGCTTCCTGGCACGCAGCCGCACGAAAACCTCCGCCACCACGGTGGAGCCGACACCATCGGCTACTCGGTCGCACGGCAATCGCCCAACGGCGTGATTCACCTGATCACCACCATGAACCGCCCGTGCCTGCACTTCGAGTTGAATGAGGCGTGGATCCTCGCCGACGAAAGGGTGCCGCACGATCCCGCCCGGTTGATGACCAACCCAGCCACCACCATCCGCGGCGTTCAGCGATATGAAGAGAAGTACGAAAGCGGCCGGCCCAGAATCGTGTGGCACGCCGGCATCGGCAACGACGGCCGGTACTTGCTGCATGGGCGGGAAACGTGGTACTACCCGGACGGCAGGAAGCAGTACGAAGCCACTTATGCGCTCGGCCGCAAGGTGGGCACGGAGACGTTCTATCGCGCCAACGGCAGCAAGGCCTGGCAGTGGCGACATTCTGCGGACGGCGCCAGCACTTGGACGCAATGGTGGACTGACGGCCAGAAGAAGGCGGAATCTACTTGGAGGAATTTCCATGCCGACGGTCCGGCCAAAACGTGGGACGCCAATGGCAAACTGATTTCTTCCGTGAACTTCCAGAAGGGACGCATCGAGCAATGAAAACTTCCAAGGCAACCAAGGCGCTCTTTGCACTGCTGCTGGCGCGGACCGTGGCGTCCGGCGCCGCCACGAATGACTTCGACTTCGTCCAAACCCCCGACCGCCTGGGGATCACGCACGCCGGCCAACCCGTGGCCACCTATGTCTTCCGCGATGACAGAATACTGCGCCCCTATTTCGCCAACCTGCACGCGCCCGGTGGAATTCAAGTCACGCGGCAGCATCCACCGGTTCCTGGCAAGGACGCCACCGACCACGACACCATGCATCCAGGATTGTGGCTCGCGTTCGGCGACATCAGCGGTCACGATTTCTGGCGCAATCGCGCTGTCATCAAACACAAGCGGTTTGTGGAACCGCCCGCCGTTCGCGACGGGCGGTTGACCTTCGCCTCCGAGAACCTGCTCCAGACAACGAATGGCCGGTCTGTTTGCACGCAGCTTTCGCGGTTCACACTGGCCGCCCGTCCGGCAGGTTACTTGTTGATTTGGGACGCGGTTTTCAGCAGCGACCACAGCGCGATCTACTTCGGCGACCAAGAGGAGATGGGTCTTGGCGTGCGCGTGGCCACACCGCTGACCGAGAAGAACGGCGGCGTCATTACCGCCAGCTCGGGCGCGAAGACCGCCAAGGCGACTTGGGGCAAGGGCTTTGACTGGTGCGACTACTCCGGCGTGATCGGCGACCGCCGTGCCGGCGTGACGCTGATGCCGGCCCCGGCCAATTTCCGCCGGAGCTGGTTTCACAACCGTGACTACGGCCTGATGGTGGCAAATCCTTTTGGTCGAAAGGCGATGGAACAAGGCGACACCAGCCGCATGGAAGTGAAAAGAGGCGAACGCCTGCGTCTGAACTTCGGGGTTTTGCTGCACTCCACGCCACCGGGAAAGGATGTGGCTCTCTCGGCTGCCTACCGTGATTACGTTGCCCAAACAGGGATGCGACGGGAGGCAAGCACGAGTCTTCCGCCATAGCCAAATGAGGTTGAGTGAGCCGGTCCTCCGCTGGCGACGGGAGCTGAGCTGCCGCTATTTTGCCAATCCACGCGGCCCTCGCTCCGCTTCAGCGGTTCGTTTCAGGTCCGCGTAGAGGTTGCGCGCCTGCGTTACCCGCTCCAGCAAGGCGTCGCCTTGCAGCGCGAGTTGTTTGCGGTAGCGGTCTTTCTCCAGCTTACCCTCGGCGTCGAGCTTCTTCGCGTCGGCGACGATTTGTTCAATCTGCGCCAGGCTGTCCAAGCGCTTCGTGATCAGGTCTTCCAGCCCGTCGAATTTCCAGAATCGCAGACCTTCGCGCATGATGTAAACCGGTGTGGTGTGGGCGCTCGTGCCCTCACCGCCGCGCGCGCGCGCGGCGATCCAGCAGCCGTACCCGGCGTCCATGGTGAAGTCGAGTTGGACTTCCGGACGCTTCGGGTCCTGGGATTCCGCCGAGCGGATGACTTCACCGTGCCGGACGATTTCAAGTGTCACCGGCGACATACGCTTCGGGTCGCCCCAGGCGCGGGCGCGAATGCGGAGTTTGCGGTCGGCCTTGAGCCGGAGTTCGTCGCCGGGCAGCGCATTGTCCACGCGGAATTCAAGCATCGGCCCGCTGGTCGTGAATGTGCGCCCGCGGCGGAAGGCTTCAAACCACGCATCGGCGGAGAACCGCTTTTTCTCCAGGCAGGCGTAGGCGCGCACTTCGCCGACGGTGCCTCCCCACGGTACATCCGAACCGGCGGACGCGGTCAGCTTGCAGCCGAGGTTGAGGAACTCGTAGTAGAGGCGGGTGCCGAGGTTGTTGAACTGAAGGATCTCGACGAAATCCACCTTCCGCCGCGGCACGTTCAAGGTCATGTCGCGGTGGACGTGGAACATGCCGGAGTTCACGTGGGCGTAGCCCGACAAACCGCCCTGTGCGTGGACGGCGTCGAAGACTTCGTCGTAAAGGAAGTAGCGCTCCGGATTGCGAACCATGCTGGTGATGTTCATGGCGAGCGTGTGACCGATCTGGTCGTGGGTGCGTGGACACTCTTGGCCGGGTGACAAAACGTATTCGCCGTCCACGACGCGGTAGTTCGGTCCGAAGCCACGTTGCTCGAAATAGGTGCGGTAGATGTCGCCCATCTTGACGATGTTGGCGAGGTGGATGTCCTCGGCCTGCACCCACGCCATCAAGTTGCGCGCGTCTTCGTTGGAGAGAATCCGGCAATGGACGTGATCATCCCCCGACCACCAGCCGCGTTTGCGCATGTCCACCCAGCGTTTGGGCCGGTAAGTGCGCTCCAACGTTTCGCCGGAACGGATCGTGACGTCCTCGAAAATGACTTCGTGCTCGACGCCGCGACGAACGCCGATGCGCCAGTCACCTGGCGACAGCGTCATGTCGAACGGCCCGGGCACGCACCAGAACGAATCGGCGAGCGGGCCGGGCAGGTTCGAGTTGCGCGCGCCGCTGGCCTTGCCTTGCTTGTCGAACTGCGGCGCGAACTCGATGCCGTTGGCGGGCTGGCGCAACTGGCCGTCCACAGCCCAGACCAGCCGCACCATGGCGGGCGCGGGTTTGCCGGTGTCGTCGGAAAGCACGGTGAGTTTCAGCCGGCCTGGCGCCGGCATGGTGAGGTTGAGCGGGAAACGCGCGGCCGACTGGCCGGGTCGCCGAAACTCTACGCTCAGGATGTTGCGGCCAACAGGTAGATGCTCGAAACCCACCACGGCGTAAGTCGTGCCGCTGGCGGGCATGTCCACCGTGGCCGTGCTTGCGTCTCCCGGCGGCAGCGACACGTCAAGGGTGCTGGTGCTGTAGCTCATCCCTTCACCACCCGACACCACCTCGAACAACAGTGCGCCCGTGTCGCCGGGCAACTCAAACGGGCCGTTGGGAATCAGCACTGGATGCTCGGCGGTGAGATCCACGCGGACGAGCCGCGGGCAAGCTTTCACGATTTCGAGCAACTGTGTGGCCGCGGGTGTGCCACGGTCGGCGGCGGTGCGGCGCGCCTCGTCATCCCTGGCCTTGTCCAGTTGCTGCTGGGCCTGGCGCAATTCGCGATTGATCGCATCGAGGTCCGCGCGTTTCTCCGCGCTGAAGAGATACCAGTAGTTGCGCGCGGCGCGACCGGCAAAATCCACCACGCCCACAGGCAGGGACGTGACGGGGTCGGCGGACTGCGCTGGACGAACGCAGACGAACGTGGCGAGGGTCGCTGCCAGCAACATCAGGGAGCTGTGGGATAGAGGTCGTGTTTTCATGGAACGGTTTGAGTTGTGGGTGAAGGCAAGGGTTGTGACCGGAGGCCCGGCGGCGGCGATGGATTCAGCGGATTTGGAGAAGGCGACTTTGGCTCAACAGTGTTTGCCAGTGGCGGCTTCAAGCATCGGAACTTGAACCATCGCGCCTCGCCCGGTCGCGCGGAGGCAAGAACCAGATCGCCAATCTCCTTCGTTTCGACTGTAGCCCCGTCGCGGCCTTCGGCTTGCAGCGTCCCGATGGCCTTTGCCTTCAGCCAGAGCGAGTCTTCAACCGCGATCTCATCGCCCGCCTGCATTCCCGCCGGCGTTGCGGCGAAAAAAAACAGCCGCAGCCGGTGATGGCCCGGCCCCACCTTGTCGTTGGCGAGCAGGTCAATTTCAGGATCGTAGAGCGGCGCAAGGTCCAGTTCGCGTCCGGCGACGCGCAGTTTCATCTGCCGGGAAATCCGCGGAGCGAGTTGCTTCACACAGGCTTCCACTTCGCTCCGCGAGATGCGCCCGTTGCCGTCGGTATCCATGGCCAGCCGTTCCCGCGCGGACCATTCCTCAAAAAAAGTCAGGTCCAGCGTGACGTCCAGGTGTCGTGCGCCAACGGTCAGGTGGACGCTGTGCTGAACATGGTTGGTGAACAGGTCATGCGCCGCTGCATGTTGCCGTAGGCCGATCAAGATGCCGGCGAGCAGCAGACGGGCCGGCCACGCCATTCTCCGCCGACCATGAGAACTCTGGTGGATGTCGCTCATGCGAAGCTCTCGGTGCGGACGTTCTATCGCTTGCACGCCGGGATGGCAATGGGCAAAAATGGGCAAAGAGAGATACGCCGGAGAAATGGCCTTTTTCGGCTTTCCTAAAGAACGAGACGGTGCAAGTTTACACCCGGAGTCACCTTATGAAATATACATCGCGTAAAAATTCCAGGACCGATGGCGAAGCGTCAGGCGATTACGGCATAACGCGACGCGACTTTGTGAAATCAATCGCGGTTACCGGCGCGGCCGTGGGCTTCGGCGCTCAAGCCTGGTCGGCAGAATCAAAAACCGGCGACATGCTTTATCGCACGCTCGGGCGGACGGGAGAAAAAGTTTCCGCCATCGGCTTGGGCGGTTACCACATCGGCATCCCGAAGGACGAGGCGGAATCCATCCGCATCATGCGCAGCGCCATTGATCGCGGCATCACGTTCATGGACAACTGCTGGGATTATCACAAAGGCGAGAGCGAAATCCGGATGGGCAAGGCGTTGCGCGACGGCTATCGCGACAAGGTTTTTCTGATGACGAAAATTGACGGGCGCACGAAGGCGCTCGCGGCCAAACAGATTGACGAATGTCTGCAACGCTTGCAGACCGACCGCATAGACCTCATGCAGCATCACGAGATCATCCGGATGGAAGACCCGGACCGCATCTTCGAGGACAACGGCGCGCAGCAGGCGATGCTGGAGGCGAAGAAGGCCGGCAAGATTCGTTACGTCGGCTTCACCGGGCACAAAGACCCCGTGGTGCATCTGCGGGCGTTGGAAGTTGCGGCCCAACATCAGTTCAAGTTCGACGCCGTGCAAATGCCGCTCAACGTCATGGACGCGCATTTCCGTAGTTTCGAGAAACAGGTCATGCCGGTGCTGGTGAAGGAGGGCATCGGCGTGCTCGGCATGAAACCATTGGGCAGCGGGGCCATCGTCCGGACGGGCGCGGTGACCGCCATCGAGTGTCTGCAATACGCGCTCAACCTGCCCACCTCCGTCGTGATCACGGGCATGGAGAGCATGGAACGGCTCGATCAGGCGTTGGAGGCGGTGCGCACGTTCAAGCCGATGAAGCCGGAGCAGGTCGCGGCCTTGCTGAAACGAACCGAGCAAATCGCCGCGACGGGCAAGTGCGAGCGATTCAAAACATCAGCCGCCTACGATGGAACGGCACATCATCCGGAGTGGATGGGATGAATAGGAGAAGCTCCTGACGCCGCAGCAGGCGCTGCAAGCGTGGAGGGTAACGATCAAGCTCAGCGACGGCGCGGACCGCCGTTCGCTGGAGCGTATTAGGCCGCATCGGGCTCGACATAGCGAAGCAGCTCCTTCTCGAAGCCGTTCTTTGCCTTTATAGTCTTGATCAGCTCCTCGGGTGACACATCAAGGTCGGCGGGCATTTTTGGGTGAGTGAGTCTGTCCCGGACTTTGATTGCCTCCCTTAGGCATGACCACCACTCAACTGAGGGATCGAACGGCGACGGCTGGTTGTGTGCCTTTTCGTTGAGGGAGAGCGCGAATCGTATGTTGCGCGAGAGTGATATCCGCGCCGCGCGCTCCACGACCTCGCCTTTCTCATTCAACTCATATTCCGTGTCTGTCGCGAAGTATCGCTCTTCGGGTGTAATCTCAATTCCATCCTGCATGCACTTCCATGCGGCAGATGCCTTTACTGAGAATGTGATTGCTTCGATGCAGGCGAATGCGGTTCTAATGAGTTGCCGTGCGTGGAACTCGTAATCGGCGTCAAGGTTGCCGTTGTCGTCAATCTCTCCATCGTCGAAGGACGCCAGCAAGTTATGATAGCAGCGATCGTAGTCCCCGCCGAGGGCTTCAATCAGATGCGTCGTTGTGCGCTCGTCGTCCATGATTTGCTGCGGCCTAACATTATTATTATCCGGCAGTCGGTACACGCCGTCGTGCATGACTGAATTTTGCATCTTGCCCTGTCGCCATGTGGTTATGAAACCAGATTTGCGAATTTCTATCAAGGATTGTCGTCGTGAAATAAACTCAAAGCCCGCGCCACGAACGCAACGCTACTCCTTCCCAATCCGATACAAGCGCGTGTCCGTCCGCAGGAAAATGGTCCGGTTGAGGATTGCGGGAGTCGCCGTGACTTGTCCTTCGATTTGGTTTTCCGCGAGTTTCTCGAATTGTTTGCCGGCTTTGATCACGGTGGATTTACCGTCGTTTCCGAAAAAATAAATCCGCCCTTCGGCCAGCAGCGGCGAGGCGTAATGCTTTCCGCCCAGGCGCTCCTGCCAGTGGACTTCACCGCTCCGCGCGTCGGAGCAATTCGCCATGCCGTCGTCGGAAATCCAGTAAATCTCATCACCGGCCAACAGCGGTGAAGACATGACCGGCACCTGGCGCGTCGTTTTCCAGGCAACGTGCGTCGCGGTCACGTCGCCCTCGCCATCCGCGCGGATCGCCCAGAGTTGCGGCTTCATGCAGCCGGTGCTGAAGAACACCATGCCGTCGCCGAACACGGGACATGAACCGATGGAGAATCCCGTGCCGTGGCGCACCCGCCAAAGTTCCTTCCCGCTGGCGGGAGCGTAGGAAACCACCCAGTGCGCTCCCGGGGAGATCAATTGCGTGCGGCCCGCGCCCTTGACAAGCAAAGGCGTGACGAAAGATTTCTTTTGATTGCCGCTGGATGCGATGATCGGCGGTCGATTTGTTTTCCAAACCTCTTTGCCGGTTCTCTTGTCGAGCGCCGCCACATATTGCGCGTCGCGCCCGTCGCGGACCAACACCAGCAGGTTCCGGTAAAGCACCGGCGAGCTTCCCGGCCCAACCTGGTGATCCACTGGCAGCCGTGTCTTCCAAAGAACCTTGCCCGTCTTCGCGTTCAGGCAGGCCGTGCCGAACGTGCCGAAGTCGCAGTAAAGGCGTCCCGGTTCGACGACGGGCGTCGGCGTGGCCCAACTGTTGAGCCAATGGACCGGGTCCGGATTGTCCACATCGAACAATGGCGCGCGCCAAAGAATGTTGCCCTTGGCGCGGCCGAGGCAAACCACCTCCAGTGAAACATGCTCCGCCGTTTGCATGTCATCGCCCCCGATCTGTTTCCGCACGACGCCTTGTTCAACCGCCAGCGTCAGCCAGATACGATCGCCCACCACCACGGGCGATGATCGGCCGCGACCGGGCAAGCTGACCTTCCACACGAGATTGCTGGTTTCGCTCCAAGCCTCGGGGACATGTTTGGCGGAGCTGTCGCCATCGCCGCGCGGGCCGCGAAACTGTGGCCAGCCGGGTTCCGCCCCGGCAACGCCGCTGGCCAGCATTGCCGCGAACACACCTGAGTAGAAAAAACGCATCATGGATTCCGTAATTTGATACACTTGGGTTTGATTTGTCGAGGAGTTGAATGAAGCCCCTGCGCGGCGGGTGGAATCGAAAGAATGAAAGGCCGGGCGGTGTTGTCCGTGCTCCGCAAATCGAACTGGCCACGCCGATTCTTTTCAATTATTACAGGTCGTCGTGAGCAACAAATTCGTGCCGATTCTGGCCAAGCTGTCTGCCAAGCTCATGGGAGTCACTTCTCCGCTTTGGCGGCTGGAAGCGCGGGTCAAAGGCGTGGAGTTCCATGGCCGGTCCGAATTTCTGGGCCGGCCCATGATCAGTCGGGCCAGGAACTCCCGCATCGTGCTGGGCGACGGTGTGCGGATCTACAGCGCGGCGCGATCCAATCCGCTTGGGTGTCCGCAACCCTGCGCGTTGCGGACGCTGGCGCCCGGCGCGCAACTGATTTTGGGCCCGGACGTGGGCATTAGCGGCGTTGCCTTGTGTGCGGGTGCCGCCATTGAAATCGGCGAGGGCACCATTCTTGGGTCGGCGGCCATGGTCTTCGACAACGACTTCCACTCGCCTGCCGGTCAATGGAGCTGGGGTGCCGATTACAGCACGGGCGCGCGGCCGATCAAAATCGGGCGCGGCGTCTTTGTCGGCGCCCGGGCCATCATCTTGAAAGGCGTCACCATCGGCGACCGGGCCATGATCGGTGCCGGCGCGGTGGTCACCAAGGATGTGCCGCCATTCCACTGCGCCGTGGGAAATCCCGCGCGGATCTTCCCACTGAACAATCAAGGTGAGCCGCCTAAGTAGATCAATTGCGTGTGTATGAGCTGCGCTGGACCGCCCCTCGTTTTCCTCCACGCTCCGGTCGCATGGCTTTCGGTCCACTCGTCGTTCAACATCACGGGCGAGCCAATCGTCTGCGGGCGTCGCAAAGCCATCCACCGCCTCTGCGACAACCGGCGGACATACTGGGGATGGACAATTTAGTGTTGGAGAAGAAAAGTTGGCGGACGGTTGCGGTTTTACTTTTGCCCGGTGACCATGATGCCGTCGCGCAACTTGGGGAACAGCCGCGTCAGCAACAGCGCCACGAGCCGCGCGTAATCGTAAGGGCGGCGGAAGTCAAAGCCCGTGCCGAATTGGGAAAGCTCGGAACGCGCCGCACCCATGGCTTGAATTTTGCCGAGTTTCTTCAGCGACCGGTGGAAGAAACATTCGAAGGCGCACCCTTGGACGTTGCGAAAGCCCGCGAACTCAAGGAGTTTTTTCAATTCGGCGAGCGTGTATTCCTTGTGATGGTGTGGATTGAAGTCAATGGGGTAAAGGACTTCGATGGGCGGCCAATTCGACACGCCAAAAAGCATTTTGATCCGCGTTTTCAGGTCAATGGCATTCTTGGTGTCCATGACCAGATGGCCGCCGGGCTTGAGCACACGCTTCAGGTCGGCCATGAACGGGCGGGGCGAATGTGGCAGATGCTCGATCACGTTGCCGACGAAAACCACGTCCACGCTTTCGTCCGGAACCGGCAGCGGTTCGACGCCGACCTGCAAAAAATGTCCCTCGATGCCAAGATCAATGAGCCGTTGGAGGGGGCCTTTGCTTCCGGTGGTGGGGAAGTCCGTCGAAATGGCGCGCGCGCCCAGGCGTTGCATGATGCGCGGGATGACGCCGTAGCCGGTGCCCACGTCCAGAACGGTGCCGCCCGGCGGCAGCAACGCAGCCACCTGCATCGCCTCAGTCACGTGATGCGCTGGCAGCGGGACGACGTGATAGCCGCTTTCGCGGGAATACGGGGAATCATTGAATTCCTTGGCCGCCTCAAAATAAAGCTCGGTGATTTGCTGGCGCGACGCGGTTCTAGGATCGTTCATGAATGTCGGCGGCCAGTGTCGCCCGGCGCGGCAAGAAGTGTCCAGCGCATATATTTCTTCGTGCCGGGCGACGCGCTTTTTCTTGGCTCGCGGGCGCGAACGTTCTAGTTTCCCCGTGGCAATATCATGGCTGAACGTCCCCTAACTGTTGCGTGGTTCTCCTATTTTCCCGTGGAGTGGCTGTCCGGCGTGCCCGAGCCGGTGGCCCGGCTGCCGCGCCAGCATCCGGCCTCCTGGCAGCGCGTGTTGCTGGCCGAGTTTGAAAAAAATCCGGCCCTGCGGCTGCACATCGTCGTCTTGCGCAAACAGTTTGAGCGCAACCTGACCTTCCAGCGCAATGGCGTCACTTTTCATCTGGTCAAAACGCCCGGCGGCCTGCGCGCGCCGTCGTTGTTCTGGCTGGACACGGTCCTGATCGGGCGCGTGCTGCGCACGGTGAAACCGGATGTCGTCCACGCCTGGGGCACGGAGCAGGGTGCGGCGCTGGTGGCCAACCGGCTTGGCTATCGGCGCGTCGCGACCGTCCAGGGGCTCATCTCGTGGTACGCCAAAGTTTCGCCACCGAGCTGGCACAGCCGGCTGGCCGGTTTCCTCGAAAACCACACACTGCCGCGCTGCCCGCTGGTGACGGCCGAGTCGCGTTTCGCCGTGCAATACTTGGAGCAGCGGTTTCCGGGATTGCAAATCGAGCATGTGGAGCACACACCGGATCTGGTGTTTCATCAGGTCGTCCGCAAGCCGCAAACGTCGCCGCTGCGATTCATTTTTGTCGGCGCGTTCGATCATCGCAAAGGCGGCGACTTATTGCTGAGCGCGCTGGATCAATTGAAGAACGAACTGCAGTTCGAACTGATTGTCGTCGGCAAGCCGCGCGGAACGTTACTGCAATCGTTGCAGGCCGGCGTTTCCGCCGAGTTCTGGCGGCGCATTGTTTTCAAGGAGCGCCTCACG
This sequence comes from uncultured Bifidobacteriaceae bacterium, assembly GCA_964364975.1. Classification (GTDB taxonomy): domain Bacteria; phylum Verrucomicrobiota; class Verrucomicrobiia; order Limisphaerales; family JADLHS01; genus JALOTT01. Next base: position 946 of record CAYIOH010000045.1, on the reverse strand, counting down.
CAGGTGGAAGTGGCGCAGGAATTGAGCACCGCCACGATGATGCTTTGCCCGTCGCGCGCGGACACGGGACCCGTCGCGGTGAAGGAGGCCGCGGTGGCCGGCGTGCCGGTCATTGGCACGGCGGTGGGAGGAATTCCCGATTACGTTTCCCCCGGACGCAACGGCGTGTTGTGTTCCCCGGACAACCTCGCCGGACTCATCGAAGCCATCCGCGCGGCCTGCCTCCACCCGCAATTTTCGCGCGGGCAGGTGGACATGCCCACGCTCGCGCAGACGCGCGCCTATCTCTCACCGCAGTTGATGGGACAGAAGTTCTGGGGAATTTATCAGCGTTTGCACGAGAGCCGAAGTTGAAGTCTGCAAATCAGCGGCGCCGTTGAAACGGATGGAGAACGCAATCCGGAAAGGGTCCGGTTTACAGCCCGCCCTATTCGGCGCGGCGCTGGCTTTCTCGCTCATTTGGCGGTTCGTCATGCCGGCGCACGTCGTGGGGAACCGCCACATGACGGTGCGCCACCGCTTTGTTCTTTCCTTCTGCCTGGACCCGGTTCTTGCCCGGGGCACTAACCATAGCTGACGATAAACCGATGGTTTGCCTTTGGAAAAAGGTTTGCGAGTCAGTCCCCAGTGCGCTTCAATCAAGCTTGAATGGCCAACGCATCTGTTGTTTCGCGCAATCGCCTGATCTTCGGATTGTGCCTGCCACTGGCGATCTTGCTGGGCTATCTGCTGGCCGAACCGCTCGCGTCGAGCAGCCTGGCCATCGTGACCGTGGTGGTAAGCGTGCTGTCGGTGCCGTTGATTTTGCGGTGGTACCACCCGCTGCTGATCTTTTCCTGGAACGCGACGATTTACCTGGGGGTTTTGCCGGGACGGCCGTACTTGTGGATGCTGCTGGCGTTTGTGAGTTTCCTGCTGGCGGTGCTGGGGCGGGCGGCGAATCCCG
>CAYIOH010000044.1:0-14318 GCA_964364975.1 uncultured Bifidobacteriaceae bacterium | reverse complement strand
GTGCTGTGCTTGGCGTGTTGCGACCAGTTTGTTGAATATCTCTGCGGCCAGTGCGGGGTCGTGAATGATTGGCAGATTCTCCGCGTTCCTTCGGAAACGGTGTGGGATGAATGATAAACGGTTTCAACTTGATCTGATCCGCCTGTTTGATCAATTGATCGTGCGTGCCTAAAACCAAAGCGTCACGCAACCCAAAGCCGCTCTACCGGACAAAACCCCCGCCGCCGGAGCGCGGCGTTCACGCCGCTTCAACGTCCGAACTACCAACCACGCTGAAGCGGACTAAAGTCCGCGCTCCTGAAAACGATTTTGTCCATGCCGATCCGATTACTCCCGCGACCTTTGAACTCCGCGAAGATGGAACGATTGCCGTTGAACGCCGCGACGAAAAGCGCGCTCCGACACTGACCTTCTCCGATCCCTCCCGCAGTCTCTGGCTTTACCACGGCAACTGCCTCGAACTCCTCGACGCCATTGCTGCCAAATATCCCGATGGCCGTTTCGACGCCATCTTTGCCGACCCGCCGTATTTCCTTTCCAACGGCGGCATCACCTGTCACGCCGGCAAAATGGTGAAGGCGGACAAGGGCGACTGGGACAAATCCCGCGGGCTGGAACTCAACCACGAATTCAACCGCGAATGGCTGGCACGCTGCCAGCGCGTCCTCAAGCCCAACGGCACCATTTGGGTGAGCGGTACGCACCACGTCATCTTTTCCGTCGGCTACGCCATGCAAGAGCTTGGCTATAAAATCCTCAACGACATCGCATGGGAAAAACCCAACCCGCCGCCGAACTTGAGTTGCCGCTACTTCACGCACTCCACTGAAACTGTTTTGTGGGCTGCGAAAAATGAAAAGTCCAAGCACGTTTTCAACTATCAGGAAATGCGGAAAGTCACCGGCAAACAGATGAAAACCGTCTGGAGAAGGGAAGAGTTTCAACCACGGATGGACATGGATGAACACGGATTAAGGCCGGTAGGGACGCGTTCCACCGCGTCCCAAATCTCTTCCGAAAAAGTTGGTGACGCTGCGGAAAGCGTCCCTACCCATGAAGAAAAGGCAATCCGTGTCCATCCGTGTCCGTCCGTGGTTAAAGAATTGGATCCCATCTGGACTCTGACCGCGCCGGGCAACGGTGAAAAGGAACACGGCAAACACCCCACCCAAAAGCCCGTGGCGCTGATTGAACGCTGCCTGCTCGCCTCCACCAACGAAAATGACCTGGTGCTCGACCCGTTTCTGGGCGGCGGCACCACGGCGGTTGCTACGTGAGCGAGAACCTCTCTTGCCGTTCTTCAACCGCACCGGTTGCCGTCTGCAACCACCTCAGCCACGCCAGCAGCGTCGCGGCCCGGCGGGTTGGGGTGGATTTGCCAATCGCTGAACGCCGCGCAATCAGGGCCGCAATTTCGCCTCGCCCAACCCCGCGTTCTCCCGACTTCGCGGATAATTCCAGCGTCGCCCGCATAGGCGGGAATTGCGCGAGCAGACCCGCCAGCAATTCCCGCCGTTCGTCCGCGCTACGGTTCACATATTCGCGACAGAGGTCCATGAGCCGGTAGAGATTTGTTTTTTCTCCAGCGTCACCAGTCCCACAAACTCGGCCGCCTGCCGGTAATAACTGCTCTGGCGCGGGTCAAACCTGTAATGCGCCGCGACCTTGCTTGAAGTATTGATGCCTTGCTCCACCAGCAACGGCATTTCCGCCACTCGCCAGAACGAATCCGCTTGCGGCACATCCCACAGCCGCGCGTCCGCCCGGCGGGCGGCATGGGCACGGAGTAATTCCGCCACCGTCAACCGGGCGCGGCGAGGCTCGACGAAAAACGCCTCGCCCCGACGCAGGGTGAGCGATTGATACTGCGCGTCATCAGCAAACGCGTATTCCCAAAAGCGGTAGAGCCATCGTCCGGCAACTTCGTGCGAGCAAAAGAACCAAGGGCGAATCCGTTTCTGTGGAATCTCGTGCCGCCACTTCCGATACGGGTAAAACACTTGCCGCACGATGAAGTCAGTGGAGGCAAAGTCAGGCAAAGTCAGGGGAGGCAGGTCAGGGGAGGCAGGTCAGGGGAGGCAGTCAGGGGAGGCAGTTGACGCGTGATCTCTCGTTTGATCTACTGCGCGGATCAGAAGATGCCGCGACGAAGCTATCAAGCAATAGCCGACGACTTCGAAAAGAAGATGCGATCGCTCTTAAAGCGGTCTGGCTTCGAGAACGTGAACGGGGGCGCGAAGTTTTTCTTGGGAGACAATCAAATCGATGCGTGCGGAGGCGACGACGACACCTTATTCGTCGTCGAATGCAAAACAAGCGGCAGGACGGGCGCGCGACTGCGCAAAGAGATTCGAGAACTTCGGGGACAGATTCCCTCAATCAAAGCAGCAGCGCGACGACACGAAGTCTATCGAGCATATCGCAATTTCGTCTTTATTATCGCGACAGATTTCCAGATTCACAGACGAGACTTAAAAACGGCAGGCCGAACGATCCGCCTGTGGGATCGAGCTTTTACGACTTATTACGACCAACTCGTCTCAAAGCTCGGAGAGTACACGAAATTTAGCATCCTTGGAGAGCTAGGCCTGAAACCCGAACAGTCACATGACGAGTGTGTGCCCTGCATCAAGCACACCGTCCGGAAAATGAATCTCTTTCTGTTCGCAGGTGACCCGCGAACAATTCTGCGCTGGGCATACGTCGCAAGGCGAGAAGTCGGAAGCGAGCACTACTACCAGCGCTTTGTGGAGGCTGGGAAGCTTAACGGCATTGCGAAGTATATCAAAGATGAGGGCGGATATTTCCCAAACGCCGCTGTTTTGGCTTTCAACAAGAAGCCGAGATTCAGGCGCATCAATGGGATTGCCAATCGGTATCCCGATTGGGCCAAAGGAAGGGTGGAATTTGGTCTTCTCTATTTCCCGGCTGCGTATCGGTCGTGCCTCATAATCGACGGTCAGCATCGGATGTTTGGCGCGGCCAGAGTGAGCAAGCCATCCATCATGATGCCGATGGTGGCCTTGGAGCGCGCAACCATTGAGCATCAAGCTCAGTTGTTTCTGGACATCAACAGCAACCAGAAGCAGGTGCCGTCCGATTTGCTTTGGGACCTTGAGGGTGACCCTGGAAGAATTGGCTGAAAGGGCGGACATGAGCTGGCCTTACCTTTCTGAAATCGAGCGCGGACGTGAGAACATTTCGCTCGATAAACTCGCCCGATTGGCGCAAGCACTAAATGTCACGCTGTCCAAGCTTGTTGAGAACGCCTGAAAGGAGACATCCTCTCTTCCTTGCCCGTGCTGATGCCGCTCCTGAACGGAGCTTTTGAATTCATGGGGTTGGGGATTCTACAAAGATGCCGCGCCTACGGCGCTGGTTCACGCCGTCCGTCTTCGCTTCGCTGCGCCGCGACAAGAGCGCGGCTGCTGGCGGCTGCCGTGAAATAATTTTCAACGCAAAGTCGCAACGGATCAACTCCGGCCCGGTTGAGCGTGTCCGGGCATTGACGTTTTGAGGCGGTTAATACATATTCTTCCAATGAAAAAAATGGCAACCATGACTACGTTGCAAGTGGATGGCGCGGGGGTAGTCGCCGAGGCCCAGGCCAAGGGCATTGTTCCGATCTCCAATCAGGGCCGGACGGTGGCGTTTGTCGTGTCGCGGGAGAAGCTGGCGGCGATCATGGAAACGATGGAGTTGCAGAAAAACTCCGAACTGATGGAACTCGTCCAGAAGGACCGGGCCGGCAAGCTCAAGTTCAAACCCGTTCCCGATGAAATCTAAGGTGGTCTGGACGGACCAGGTGGAAGCCTACGTCAAGAGCAAGGCGCCGGAGCCGCGAACGGAGTTGTGGCGCGCGATCAAAGGGCTGGCCGCGTGGAATGGCAAATCGGACCCGCCTCGCATCCGTCACCTGGAGGACGATCTCGCCGGTTACGCCCGGCTGCGCGTGGATCGTCACCGGGTCATCTTTCGCGAAGGGTTCGAGCAAGGGGTCCGGACCATCAACTGTCTGTTCGCCGGGCCGCGCGTCACGGTGTACGAGGCGTTCGCGGAAATCCTGCTGGACGAATTGGCGGAACTGGAAGACGCACCGGATGAGGGTGCCGCCTGAGAGCCGGTTGCAGCGCACGAAGCTTCCCAACGGCGGGCTGAACTAATTTTCCAACGCCAAGACGCCAACGCAAAGGTTCGGAAAGCAATTCTTGGCGGCTTTGCGACTTTGCGTTGAATTCCCGCTCGTCAGTTCAGAGTTGTCGAAGGAGGCGTTCGTATTCGTCGCGCGGGCCAATCCAGAACCACAGATAACGGCCAACGTCAAAGGTGGCCAGCGCGCGAAAGCCCGAACCGGCCCGCACCGACCAGAGGTCGCCCTTGATTTTCTTGAACTCCAGGGATTTCAGCGTGGGACTTCTTTGCCAGACAGTCCCAGAACTCCGGCAGCGCGGAAGATTTCACGGAAAGGGCGTGGCTTTGCCCGCCCGGTAACCGGCCTTGGCCTTGGCGATGAACTTGTCGAGCTTTCCGGCTTTGGCGTCCGCTTCAATCTGCTGGTCCCACATTTCTTCGCGGAATTCCTGAAGCCAGTCAGCCACCGCCTTGATTTCCTGCGGCGTCAGCTTTTGAATGGCCTTTTCAATTTCAGCAACCGTGCTCATGCGGAAATGATACTGAAAACTCCGCTGGATTCAAACGAAAACAATGCCCAAGTCCTCGCGTGGTTTCGGCTTCGCCCGGTGAGACAAATCACTGATCTCGCGTCAAGTCCGTTGCCACAAAAAAGCCGGCGTTTTTTCAAGCACCGAGCTTGTGTTGTCACAATTGATTTACGCCGGTGGCGGCGTGGGGGTCTTGGTCTTGGCCTTCGCCGCGCCGGTATCCACGATGATGCGCGCGTTTTGGTAGTCGGTCACAAACGCGGCGTTGGCGGATTTGAACTGCGGCATGAGGTTGTCCCAAGTTGGCCGACAGAGACGGCATTTTGACCGGCACCGGGGGCAAGTTCAGATTAGGACACCAGCCAAGACCCGGCTCATTTCAGCTTCCACGGCTTGCGGTAAGGCCGCGTCAGGAGTTTGCTGGCCTCCGCGTCGCCCACGATGACTTCCTTTTTCGCGTCCCACTTGATCTTTCGTCCGGCGAGCAGGGCGATGAGGCCGAGGTGGCCAGGGATGGCGGAGTGATGCGCGACCTCAACGGGCGTAATCGTCGGCTTCCGCGATTTCACGCAGTCGAGGAAATTGCGGTAGTGATTGCTGGACTCGTAGAGCTTCACCTTCCGCTGGTCCTCCGGCAGCCGGCGTGATTCGGCCCAAACTGGATTTGACGATTCAAACGCTTTCCCGCGGTTCACCCAGACCCAGCCGTCCGCGCCGATCCACTTCGTGCCGCCTTTGATGTCATCGTGCCCGCCAGCAATGATCACCTCGATGTCGTTGGGATATTTTGCGGTGATGCGATACTTCGTGCAGGTGTTCCAGATGGCGTCCTTGGGTGGAAACTCGCCATAGGCCTCGATTTCCAGCGGACCGATCGTGTCGTCGTTGCCCATGCCCCAATGGGCGATGTCGCCATGGTGGCCGATCCAGTCAAGCAACTGGCCGCCGCCGGTGTTGTAATTCCAGCGCCAGTTCATGAACACGCGCTGCGCAATGTGGGGCTCCATCCGCGACGGCCCAATCCAGGTTTCATAGTCGAGCTGCGGTGGCGGCAGCGTGACGGCCAGGTCCCACGCGGGCGTACCGGGGACGATCTTCGAAAGGTCCGTCGGCTTATCCGGCAGCGTGGCCAGTTTCTCGATCAAGGCTTTCGCCGTGCCCGCGAAGTCGTGGTGGCCGCTGGGCAGGCCGACTTCCACCCGCTTGAGTTTTCCAATCAAACCGTTGCGAACGATCTCCGCCCCGTAGTGGAAATTCTTTTCCGAGCGCTGCCACGACCCGGTCTGCCAGATGCGCTTGTGGCGGCGCACGGCTTTCACGATGGCCTGTTGCTCGGCGATGGTGCGGGCCAGCGGCTTCTCGCCGTAAATGTCCTTCTTGTTCTTCGCGGCCTCGACGGAGATCAAGGCGTGCCAGTGATCGGGCACGGCGAGCATCACGGCATCAATGTCCTTGCGCGCCATCATTTCGCGGTAGTCGTGATACGGTTTGCAGTCGCTGTTCTTGTAATGGCCGTTGATGGTGTCCAGCGCCTTCTTCAGATGATTTTCTTCGATGTTACAGGCGGCGACAACCTGGCAATCGTTCTGGCCGTGGAACGCCCGCGTTTTGCCCGGTCCTTGCATGCCCCAGCCGACGATGCCCATGACGATGCGCCCGGAGGGAGCGGTCTTGCCGCCCAAACCCAACGCGCTGGACGGGATGATGGTGGGCGCGGCGACAGCGAGGCCGGTCAGCGCGAGAAAGCGGCGGCGGGTGAGTTTGGAATCAGCAGGAATGTGTTTCATGGCGTTGGATGTGCGTTGCGAGGATTGAAGAGTCGTGGTGGAAATCAGAATTTGGCGATGTGCCAGCCGGCGCGGTAGTTGCGTTTGAGAAAGCGGTTCGCGTCGGCGTGATTGGTGATCTTCATGCGCTGGTGGTTCCACTCCAGCGTCTCGCCGGGCACGCGGAGGGCCACGGTGCCGAGAATGATCGCCTCGGTCATCGGCCCGGTTTGCGCGAAGTGGGATTCGGTCTTCGGGCCACCCAGGCAGGCATCAACAAAGAGGTGATAGTGGTTGCCCTCCGAGAGTTTTGGCCGGGGATAGTCCTTGAATTTCTCCTCCGGCAGCAGGATGGGCGATTGCCCGCTCGCCCCGAGCAGCGCGCCTTCGGTGCCGATGAGCATGGCGGACTCGGTGGGGTATTCCTTGAAGTCGGCCGTGTAAAGCCGGCGGATGTCGTCGGGCGGGAAGAACTCGCCGTCCGCCCACTCCAGCGTGAGAGTCTTGTCTTCAGTCAGGCTGTTGCCGGGGAAAGTCCACGTGATGTGCTGGCCCTGGGGCCAGGTGTCGGCGCGGCGCACGGGCGAATTTCGCCACGATTCCTGCACTTCAGCGACAACCGAGAGCGGCGGTTTCATCTCCAACCCCTTCCACACGGCGTCAAAAGTGTGGCAACCGATGTCGCCCGACCAGCCGGTCCCGAAGTCCTGCCACGCGCGCCATTTGACCGGATGATAAATCTCCGGCGCGTAGGGCCGAGCGGGCGCGGTCCCGAGCCACAAATCCCAGTTGAGTGAAGCCGGCGGCGGCTGTCCCTGCGCCGGGCGCGGACCGAGGAGGCGGTAGTTCTCCACAGCGCCGGGGCGATTCGCGCAAAGGTAAGCGTGCTTGATTTTGCCGATGGCGCCGGCTCTCAGGAGCGCGACCGTGGTGCGATCTCTGGCCCCGGCGGCCATCTGCGTGCCGAGCTGGGTGATGACGCGCTTCTTCGTCGCGGCTTCCGTGAGCGCGCGGACTTCGGCGACGTCGTGGCACATCGGCTTCTGGCAATAGACGTGTTTGCCCTTCTGGATCGCACTGTACGCGATGGAGAAATGCGTGTGGTCGGGGACAGCAAGGTTCACCGAGTCAATGTGGTCAGCCTCTTTGTCCAGCAACTCGCGCCAGTCGGAATAGGTGCGCGCGTCGGGACAAAACTCCGCCGCTTTCTTCAAATGGTTGGCGTCCACGTCGCACAACGCGACGATTTGAACGCGAGGATGCTTTTTGAACTGCTGCAAGTCCACCCAGCCCATGCCGCCGACGCCGATGGAGGCGTGGTTGAGCTTTGAATTCGGCGCCGCCGCGCGCAGCCCCGAAGGCAGAACGAATGGCGCCGCCAAACCGGCGAGCGCGGTGGTCTGCAAAAAACGGCGGCGCGACAGTTGACTTGCGGTTGAGTAATCGGCTGCGAGACGTTTCAGCGGGCTGGTTGTCATGGGCGAGGTCGAGCCTAACGCACGCAGCGGTGAACTCAAGCGTGATTCTTTGGGCGGACGAGATTTCACGACAGTCCCATCTACGTGGAACGATGCCGTTGAAATGGGGAGAAAACAGGGCGAACGCATCAAAGTTTGAGGCGGGACAGCCGGTAGCTTGAATCATAAATCGGCGGGGAAAGGAACCTTAAAATTCACCTGCGCAAGCTGACTCCATTCAACCATTTGCACACCGAGTCTTCAGAACGCTCTTTTAATGGGTTTGCCCTGCGGCTAGAGTCTTTGCCATGAACTGGCTTATCTTTGCGCTGATGACGGTCGTGTCGTGGGGCGTTTACGGAATTTTTCTGCACACCGGTCAAGTTGGAATGAAGGATGCCGCGAACGGTCGCTACAAAGCGTTTCTATTCGTCGGCATCGCTTATTTTCTCACGGCGGTGCTCGCGCCGCTGGTAACTTTGCTCGTGCGCGGCGCGGATTGGAATTATCCGAAAAGCGGCATGGGGTGGTCGCTGCTCGCCGGCATCGCGGGCGCCATCGGCGCGTTTTGCGTGCTGCTCGCGTTCGGCGCCAAAGGCACGCCCGCCGTGGTCATGGCCATCGTGTTCGCCGGCGCGCCGATCGTGAACGCGGTCGTCGCCATCATGCAGCATCCGCCCGCAGGCGGTTGGAGCGCGATCAAGCCGCAATTCTTTCTTGGCATCGTGCTCGCGGCGCTGGGCGGTTGCCTGGTGACTTACTACAAGCCGAATCCCGCGCCGGCGGGGACGCAAGCCGCAACGACACAGAGCACACCCGCAACTCCGGCAGCCAGATAACAAGGTCATGGCCGAAAGTGTTCATCCCGACCGGGCAACCATCGAAGCCGGCCAACTGGAACATCTCCGCTCGCTTGTCGCGGAACTGTTCCCGGTGAACAAATTTTACACGCAGAAACTCCAGTCGGCAGACGTGACGTTCGACGTCGCCTCGCTCGCGGATTTCTCCGCGCGTTTTCCGTTCACGACCAAGCAGGAACTGGTTGAGGACCAGCTTCGCCATCCGCCGTTCGGCACCAACCTGACTTATCCGCTCGAACGCTACACGCGCTTCCACCAGACCAGCGGCACGACCGGCACGCCGTTGCGCTGGCTCGACACGCCGGAAAGCTGGGATTGGATGCTCGAAAGCTGGATGCAGGTTTTCCGGGCGGCGGACGTGGGCGCGGGCGACCGGGTGTTTTTTACGTTTTCGTTCGGGCCGTTCATCGGGTTCTGGCTCGCGTTTGAATCGGCGGCCCGACTTGGCTGCCTCTGCCTGCCCGGTGGCAGCATCAGCAGCACAGCGCGCTTGCGCGTGATGCTGGACAATGGCGTGAACGTGCTGTGCTGCACACCGACCTATGCAATCCGGCTGGCCGAGGTCGCGACCCGGGAAAAAATTGATCTCCGTTCGTTGCGGTTGAAGACCATTGTCGTCGCCGGCGAACCGGGCGGAAGCATTCCGGCGGTACGGGCACAGCTTGAATCGCTTTGGCCCGGAGCGCGCGTTTTTGATCACCATGGCATGACGGAAGTCGGGCCGGTCAGCCACGAATGTCCGGCGCGACCCGGGGTATTGCATATCATCGAATCAGCATACCTTGCCGAGGTGATTGATCCGGCCACCGGCAAACCCGTCGCCCCAGGCCAGCCCGGTGAATTGATTTTGACCACGCTCGGCCGCACCGGCTCGCCACTGTTGCGCTATCGAACCGGAGATCTCGTGAAATGCGAAACGCCATGCGCGAAGTGCAAATGTGGGCGATCTGAAATGGCACTCGAAGGCGGCATTCTCGGGCGCGCGGACGACATGGTCATCGTGCGTGGCGTGAACATCTATCCCGCAGCCGTGGATGATATCATCCGCGCGTGCGGCGACGTGGCGGAATATCAGGTCCACTTGAGCGCGGCGCGCACATTGTCGGAATTGAGCGTGACGATTGAACCCACTCCGGGCTGCGCGGACACCGTGGCGCTGGTGGGCCGGCTGGCGCAGGCATTCGACAGCGCGTTCGGGCTGCGGGTGCGCGTGACTACAACGGCTCCCGGCGCGCTGCCTCGATTCGAGCTGAAAGCAAAACGATGGGTGAGAGGTTGAGCGGGGTTGGAATTCAAGTTTGAGCCTTTCACCGGCGACAAGCTGAAGCTTGGTCTCCAACGGAATTTGTTTTTGACAGTCTTTTCGCGCCCACCTAGCCTTCCCGCATGAGATACGGCATCAACACATTTCTGTTCACCTCACCGTTCACCAACCAGAGCACAAAGCTCTTCGGCCAGTTCAAGAAATGGGGCTTTGATTCCATCGAGATTCCGATCGAGGACCCGTCGCACATTGATCCCACCGTCGTGAGGCGCGCGCTCGACCGGCACGGGCTGGTCTGCGGCTCGGTCTGCGCTTGCATGGGGCCAGACCGCGATTTGCGCGGCACTCCCAAAGCGCAGCGAACCGGGCTTGCCTACTTGAAGAAGCTCGTGGACCAAGCGGTCGCTCTGGGTGCCAAGTCCGTCGTCGGCCCGGTGTATTCCGCCGTGGGCCGCGCGGACGCCGTGCCACCGGCTGAATACCGGCAGCAGTGGAAAACCGTTGTCAAACACCTCAAGACCTTGTGCAAACACGCGGAGAAACGCGGCGTCCGGATTTGCCTCGAACCGCTCAACCGCTTCGAGACCGACTTCATCAACACCGTGGAGCAGGCGCTCAAGATGCTCAAGGCCGTCGGCAGCCCGGCGCTCAAGCTGCACCTCGACACGTTCCACATGAACATCGAGGAGAAGTGCCAGGGCGACGCCATCCGCAAGGCCGGCAAGCGGCTCGCACATTTCCACGCCTGCGGCAGCGACCGCGGCACGCCAGGCAACGATCACATCCGCTGGGAGTGCATCGCCAAGGCGCTCAAGCAGGTCGGCTACCACGGCGACGTGGTCATCGAGTCCTTCACCACGGACGTGAAGGTCATCGCCCGCGCGGCGGCGATCTGGCGGCGCATCGAGCCCACGCGGAACGAAATCGCCGTGAAGGGCCTGAAGTTCCTGCGGAAGCAACTCGGCGCTTCGACGGCGGGCAAGTGCTGCTGCTGTTCGTGCTGAATGAATCGGCTGACGTCTTCGTCAGAAATCAAACAAACGACCATCTGAAAAGATCATGAAATCAAAATCCATTTTGCACCGTCTCACCTTGGTGGCAGGCATTTCACTCGCGGCCCAATCGCTTTGGGCAGCTGAGGTCGAAGCCGGCTTCCAAGAAATCTTCAATGGCCAGGACCTCACCGGCTGGGACGGCAATCCCAAACTCTGGTCGGTAAAGGACGGCGCCATCACCGGGGTCACCAAAGCCGAACCGAAACTCACGCACAACACTTTCCTCGTTTATACGAACGGCGACGTGAGCGACTTCGAGTTGCGGCTTTCCTACCGGATCGTCAACGGAAACTCCGGCATCCAGTATCGCAGCAAGGTGCTCCGCCAAGGGCCGTTCGGCCCCATCGTCGGCGGCTATCAGGCTGATTTAGAGGCGGGCAAGACCTACAGCGGCATTCTCTATGAGGAACAGGGCCGTGGAATTCTCGCGCAGCGCGGTCAAAAAACCGTCATCAAAGACGAAGGCGATAAACACAAGGTGGAAGTCGTCGGGTCCGTCGGCAAGTCCGAGGACATCCAGGCCGGGATCAAAAGCGAAGACTGGAACGACTACGTGGTCATCGCCAAAGGTAATCACCTGCAACATTTCATCAACGGCATGCCGACTGCGGACGTGACCGACGAATGCACGGCCAAGGCGGCGAAATCCGGCGTCCTGGCGTTGCAACTTCACGCCGGCCCGCCGATGACGGCCCAGTTTAAGAACCTCCGGATCAAACAGCTGTCGGGTTCGAGCGCGGCCAGTTCCGACCTCGACCGCATGCAGGGCGATTGGGGAGTCGGGGAATTGGTGATGAACGGCGAGAAGGTCTCCGCCGAGTTGCTGGCCAGCGCCAAACTCAATATCAAAGCCAGCGAGTATTTCCAGGAGAGCGATAATGGGTCGAGTCATGGGACCTTGAAACTTGGCGAAAGTGACAGTCCGAAATCCATGGAGGTGACCACCGACGACGGCACGCAGTTGCCGGCCATCTACGAAGTTTCTGGAGACACCCTGAAAGTTTGCTATGCCGTCAATGGGGCGTCGCGGCCGAAGGAATTCAAGTCCGCGGAAGGTTCCGACCACGTCTTTGCCACTTACAAACGGAAAGCAAAGTAAGCCCCCGGGTATTCTCGTATGCGGAAACTCATCCCTTCGTTATTGGCTGCCGCGGTGGTCTTGAACCTCAACGCACTGGCCGCCGACAAAAAAATTGTCTTCATCGCCGGGGTGGCAAGTCACGGGCCGGGCGAACACGAACACCGCGCCGGTTGCCTGCTGCTCAAATCGTGTCTCGACCAGGCGGGCGGCGTCACGTCCGTCGTTTACCCCAACGGCTGGCCGGCGGACGCGACGGCGTTCGATGGCGCGGCGGCCATCGTCATCTACGCCGACGGCGGCGGCGGACATCCGTTTCTGCAAGGAGACCGGCTGAAAACCATCGGCGCGCTCATGGATAAAGGCATGGGCCTGGCGTGCCTGCATTACGCCGTCGAGCCGACGAAGGAAAAGGGCGAAAAGGAATTCCTCGACTGGATCGGCGGCGCGTTCGAAATCAACTGGTCGGTCAATCCGCACTGGTCCGCGGACTTCAAAGTCCTGCCCAAGCACCCGATTACCAAGGGCGTGAATCCGTTCAAGCTCCAAGACGAATGGTATTTCCACATGCGTTTCCGGGAGGGGATGCAAGGCGTGAAGCCGATCCTCAGCGCCGTGCCGCCGGCGAGCACAATGGATCGCGCAGACGGGCCGCACAGCGGCAATCCCGTCGTGCGCGAAGCGGTCAAGCGCGGTGAACCGCAGCACGTGGCGTGGGCGGCGACGCGCCCGGACGGCGGTCGCGGCTTCGGTTTTACCGGTGCGCATTTCCACAACAACTGGGCCAATGACGATTTCCGCAAGCTGGTGCTCAACTCGATTCTGTGGGTGGCGAAAGCGAATGTGCCCAAAGGTGGCGTGAAGTCGCAGGTCACGGAAGAGATGTTGGCGCAGAACCTGGATGCGAAGGGAGAAAAGAAGCCGAAGAAGCAGTAGCACAGACATCTTGGCTGTGAAGCCGAACAGGCTTCCCGCCTGTTCCAGAAAACCGCGGCTTGGAAACCGGCACTACGTTCTCAGGCTGAAGCCGGAGTTGCGGCTGCACGTCTTCACAAACTGTTCAGCACGTCAATCAACTGCCGCAGCCTCCCGTAATCTCGCCGGTTGAAACCGAACGCGATACGCTGCAAGTCCAGTTGGTCCTTGTCCTCGCGCTCCTCCGGCGTCGGCTCGATGCGCGTGATGGGTGGACCGATGATGATGTCGGCGAAATCCTCATTCATCGCTTCAATGGCCGAGTCCGTCGGCGCGTGCTTGAGGCGGATGATGAAGAGGTCCTTGACGAACCGGGTGGAGTGGAAGTTGCGATAGAAGCGCGTGATGATCTTGACCGCCTCGTCCGTGTCGTCCGTGATGCGATACAGGTCGAGGTCGTCGGGCGCAATCAGTTCATCCCGCAAGAGGTGCTCGCGCACGTGTTTGTCCCACGTTTTCCAATACGTGCCGCCCCGCCGGTCCACGAGCACGAGTGGCATGAGCTGGCTCTTGCCCGTTTGCATGAGGGTGAGCGCCTCGTAGCCTTCGTCCATCGTGCCGAAACCGCCGGGGAACAGCACGATGGCGTCCGAGTGCCGGATAAAGATAAGTTTGCGCGTGAAAAAGTACTTGAACGTGACGAGCTTCTTGTCCTCGCGAATGATGGGATTGGCGGCTTGCTCCCACGGCAGCCGGATGTTGACGCCAAAACTCTTTTCCGGCCCCGCCCCTTCGTGACCGGCCTGCATGATGCCCGGCCCGGCGCCCGTGATGACCATGAAACCGGCTTGAACGATTTTGTGGCCGAACTCGACGGCTTGTTGATATTCTTTCTTGTCTGCGTCAATGCGCGCGGAGCCAAACATGGTCACCTTGCGAATCTTCGCGTAGGGCGCGAACAGGCGGAACGCATAGCGCAACTCGCGCAGCGCCGTCTGGATGACACGCACGTCGCCGGTGTCCTTCACGTCGGTGAGGAGCTTCAATCCGTTCTCGATGATGTCCGCGACGGCGTCCTCGTTATAGCCGCCGCCCTTGAAAGCGATGAGTTCTTCGACGCGGCGTCTCAACTCCGGGTCCACCGGAGGTTTGTCTGGCTTGCTGTTGTTCATGGTGGCGAGGATAACGACGGCGTGCGCACTTGCAATCACGCACCGCACGCACAGCACAGTGCCGCGCGTCGACAGTTCCCCTCCTCGGAG
>CAYIOH010000043.1:11323-14335 GCA_964364975.1 uncultured Bifidobacteriaceae bacterium | reverse complement strand
TGGCGACAAACACGCCGGCGCAATCAATCACGTTCTCGGCGTTGGATTTGAGATTTTTGACTCTCACACCGGTGACTTTGTCCTGCTTCACGTCAAGGATGTCCGTGACGACCGAATCCCAAACCATTTTGATCTTGGGGTTCGTGGTCGTGCGCTCCGCCATGATCTTCGAGGCGCGCAACGAATCACGGCGATGGATCAAGTGGACCACCGACGCAAACCGCGTGAGATACATCGCCTCTTCGCACGCGGAATCGCCGCCGCCCACGACGACGACCGGTTGGTTGCGGAACATCGGCAGCGCCCCGTCGCACGTCGCGCAATACGTCACGCCTTTCTTTTCCAGCTTGTCCTCGCTTTCCAAACCGAGATGCCGATGGCCCGCGCCCGTGGCGATGATGACAGTCTGAGCCTCCAGGCGTTCGCCATCCACGGTCAGCGTAAATGGGCGTTGCGAGAAATCCACCGCCTCAACCACGCTGCCAAACTGGCCGCGCGCGCCGAAACGCTCCGCCTGTTTTTGCATCCGGGTCATGAGTTCATAACCATCCACGCCTTCGGGGAAGCCGGGAAAGTTTTCGACCATGCTCGTGGTGGTGAGCAAACCGCCGGGCTGACCGCCCGTGATCACGAGCGGTTTAAGATTTGCCCGCGCCGTGTAGAGGGCCGCAGTCCAACCCGCGCAACCCGATCCGATGATGACAACGTTTTCCATAATGATAGCGATTGTTTTGACAAGGCACGCCTATTTCGCGGGCAAGCACAAGCGCGCGATGTCATAGCATGCTCCGAGCCAGGTGCCATAAGCCACCAGAAATGTTTGGGCGGCGAGGTTGTGGCAAGCGATTTGAAACCGCGTGGACGCCACCGGGCTGACCCTCGTTTGGGTTCTCGCGCCCGCTAGAAACGCCAGCCCAGGCCCGCCAACTATTTGTTCCGGTCTTCACGCGCTGGATGCAGCCCGAACTGGGCGAGTTTTTCCCGCATCTTCATTCGCGTGACGCCGAGCCACCGGGCGGCTTTGCTCTGGTTGCCCTGTGCCAACCGAATGGCCTGCCGGTACAATTCGGGCTCCAAGTCCGCGAGCATGTGCTCGAAAGCGTTTTGCAGATCGCCGTTTTGTGTCCGGGCCAGCAGATCCGTGACGTAGGCCGCATGGGTTTGCTGGGAGTGGGCCACCGGTTTTCGGATTTTGGCGATGACTTGCCGCACGTGCTCGAGGCTGATGGCAAAAGGCCGCGCCAGCAGCAACGCCTGCCGAACCACATTCTCCAGTTCGCGGACATTGCCCGGCCACGGCTGGCTTTGCAGGTACGCAATGGCTTCGGCCTGGACCGAGGGCGCGGCGAGGCCGAGTTCCTTTCCGTATCGGTGAATGAAGTATTTGGCCAACGGCGGTATGTCTTCCACCCGCTGGCTCAAGGGCGGCAGGGCGATGGTGACGACACTCAAACGATAGAACAAATCTTCGCGAAATTCCGACACCTCGATGGCCGTTTCCAGATCGCGGTGGGTGGCCGCCAGCACGCGCACGTCCACGGGGATATTGGCTTCGCTGCCGAGCCGTTGAATGCAGCGTTCCTGGAGCACCCGCAGCAGCTTGCCCTGCGTGTTCGCGTTCAGATCGCCGATTTCATCCAGAAAGAGCGTGCCGCCGTGGGCCTGCTCGAAACGGCCAATGCGCCGGGCTTGCGCGCCGGTGAACGCGCCGCGTTCATGACCGAAGAGTTCGCTTTCCAGGAGCGCGTCCGGAATGGCCGCGCAGTTGACCGCGATGAACGCTTTGTCCGCCCGGTCACTGTGATTGTAGATGGCGCGCGCGATGAGTTCCTTGCCCGTGCCCGTCGGGCCGCGGATCAGCACGGTGGCGGGCGTGGCCGCCACCCGGCCAATTTCTTTGTAAATCACCTGCATCGCGCGGCTGTTACCAATGATCGCCGAGCGGTCTGACCGGGCGTCGCCCATTTCCACCGGCTCGGACATGAGCCGGCTGCTGGCCACGGAGGCAGCGATGAGATCGAGCAGTTCGTCCGCCTCAAACGGTTTGAGCAGGTAATCGCAAGCCCCCAACTTGGTGGCTTCGATGGCGGTCTCGGTGGTGCCGTGCGCCGTCATCAACACAATCGCCTGCTTGGGCTTCGCGGCGTGGAGTTGGGCAACCAATTCCAATCCGCCCAAACCGGGCAGTCGCAAATCGGTGATGACGACGTCGTAAGGTTGCCGTTGCGCCTGAGCGAGGCCAACGTCGCCGCGACCGGCGATGTCCACGGCATAACCTTCCGCGCCTAAAACCTTTTGCAACGAGGCAGCGGTGCTCGCATCGTCTTCGATGAGGAGAATTCTAGGTTTCATTTTCGCCGACCCGCGGCAGGAGGATGGTGAAGGTGGTACCGTGATTGAGCAAGGTGTGGTAGCGGAGTTCGCCGCCATGTTTCTCGACGATGCGCGCCGCGATGGGCAGGCCCAGGCCGGTGCCGCCCTCCTTGGTCGTGAAAAACGGATCAAACAGGCGCTGCTGCACCTCGGGCAGGATCCCCTTGCCATTGTCCGCCACTTCAAAAACCACCCTGGCCCCGGTGGCTTTGCGGTTGTGACTGGGATCGGCATGGATGCTCAATGCGATCACGCCGTCGCGTCCGATGCTGTCCGCCGAATTCTGCACGAGGTTGATGAGCACCTGCTTGATTTGTTGCGTGTCCATGCGTACCCAAGCCGGCTCCGATGACGCCAGCGTCAACTGGATGCCGGCCTTTTGCAACTCCGGCTTAAGCAGATCATGCACTTCCTGCAAGACTTTTTGCGCCGGGATGGTGACCAATTCCGGCTCGGAAGGGTGCGCGAACTGCAGGAAGTCTTTCACAATCCGCTCCAGGCGGCTGATCTCGTTGCCAATCACGAGGGCGTCCTCATTTTCCGCCATCGCCGCAGGCATGGATTTCTTCAGACTGAAGAGGCGAAGTTTGATAGCCGTGAGCGGATTGCGGATTTCGTGCGCGACGCCCGCAGCGAGGA
>CAYIOH010000043.1:0-11313 GCA_964364975.1 uncultured Bifidobacteriaceae bacterium | reverse complement strand
TGTCGTGCGATGATGGCCTGGCTCTCGGTCAGGCGATGGCGGAGCGGTGCGATCATACCGCGATAGACGAGCACGACCAAGGCAGACGCCAGGCAAAACAGCAACGTCAGAGATAGTTGCAACAACCGTTGGAACGCGGCCAGCGTGTCTTGGGACTCTTTGAGAAACGAGTCGAAGGCGGCGCGCTGGGAGTGAATGAAGGTTTCGCACAAGCCCATCAGGTGCTGGGACTGGGTCTGGACTTTCTTGTAGTTCTCGGGAAAAGCACTGGCTTTGGCCCAAGGCAACCACAACCAACTGGAGCTGGTATCGAGCAGTTTGCGACTTTCCACCAGGTAATCATCATAGGCGCTCCCGACCTGCTCGAAGAATTCGCGCTCCAAGGGTGTGGCCGCGTTCGTCCGGCTGGCTTCAAACCATTGGGTCAGCGCCCGCGCATCCGTGAGGAAGACTTCATAATCTACGGCGTCGCCCCGCAGCCGGTAGCGAAGCAAAGTGTCGTTCAACCGCTGGATGCCGCTGTGCATCTTGACGCCCAGGTAAAAACTATCCGCCTTGAGGACGGCAAATTGGCGTTGCAACCGGTCCACCCGTTCCCACGTCGTGCGGGTCACCCAGATGATCAGGACGGAACCGAACAGCACGGTCAGGCCCAATCCAACCAGGCGCAACTTCGTCGCCGGATTGCTCCCGGTGACACGGGGGAGACCACGGTTGGAATGAATTGTTCCATCGGTCGGTTTCATGCTCGGTCGGACCCAATCGAAAAAGTCCATTTTCCGTGAAAATCATCGCTCGCCCTCGCTGGCACAGTAACCGCTAGTGCGCGGCCAACCATAGAGCTAAATGCACATCAGACGAAATACAAACTCAATCCTCGAACGAATGAAAATGCAAACGCATCCGAATTCAGTCAAAACCGTTCCGCATTCGGTACGAATCGTTCCGGAATGTTCCGAGGTCTTCTCCTTCCGGTTTCATGCCGGGCACGACCAATGCAAGAGCCGGCCATTTTCAGCGAAAATTTTATCGCGCGCTCCTGCTGGCGCAGCGATCGCTATTGCCCGTGCAGGCCAAGCCCAGTTGACCGTGGATGAACAAAAATTCATCAGCCTTTCACTCCAGTTTCATCGTTGCCTGTCATCGTGTCCGCGTGCATTACACAACGAACGTGTCAAACAACAATAAATTCAATTCTGAATGAAAGCCCGAATCATTCTGGATTCCTACGAAGCCTTGTCCTTCGAAGTCTTTCCCCGCGAAGACTTGCCGGCTTGGGGACGGCGGCCGCTGGTTTGTCCCGAAATTAAACTGTCTTTGGCAAATCGTCACCATTGTGAACAAACCAGCGGTCGCACAGGCGGTTTGGTTACTGGCACGCCTTCTGCGAGCCACGTCCCATCGCAAAGGATTGTGAAGTATACAGGGATGTCACATTTGTCACAAAAAGTCGTACCACCGCTCACGGCGGTGTTGATTTGGAGGAAGGCTGCTCTCCCAGGTTTTGCCCACCGCTCGATCAAGACAGTCCACACGTTGCGAGCCTTCCCTGTGGCGCACGGCTGGGCTATCGGCTCGTGTGGACTGCAAGTTTAACCGTCACCCCGAAAAACAAAAGCAATGATGCCGTTACATCAGACCTCGGAGGCTAGGAAAATATGTGGTCTTGGTCGCAGTCGCTGGGGAAGACGTCCGCTGGCTGTCACGCTTGCTTTGGCGTTGCAGCTTCTGCAATTGCAGCGGGGCCGCGCGGAAAATCACGTTGACGTGCGCTACGAGGACTACAAGGAAGAAGATGGGCGGATGCACGTGCAGACGGTTGCGCTGTACGGCGATGTTCAGCTTCATCCCGTGGTCAACGTTCATGGGGAATTTGTTTATGACGCGTTGTCAGGCGCGACGCCGAACGGGGGTTTGCCCGTGGCTGGCGACCCGGGCTGGCTTACGGAAATCGAGCCGGATGTGCGCAAAGCCTTCAATTTGGCGGCCAGTGTGGGTTGGGGACGCAACACCACCACACCACAGTTCGCCTACAGCCTCGAGAACGACTACGAATCCTTCGGCTATTCGCTGAACCACACGATAGATTTCAACGAAAAGAACACCACGCTCGCGGTCGGCGTGGCCTACACCCACGACAACATCTTTGCCGCCACGCTCAGCAGCACGAGGAACAAGGACAGCGGGGATTTGTTGCTGGGCGTCACCCAAATACTGGCCCCCAAAACCGTCCTCACCGTGAATTTCACGGTGGGCTCCGCGCACGGCTTCCTGAACGACCCGTACAAGGGCATTCACATTCCTTACTACCCGGACGAGGCGAATCCGAATCCGTTCGCGCGAACGCAGGCGGGTGACAATGGCGAACGTCGTCCCGGCACGCGCAACAAGCAGATCGGGTATGTCTCGCTGACCCAGTTTTTCACACCCGTGAACGGCAGTGCGGAGCTGGGCTACCGCCTCTACCACGACTCATTCGGAATCCTCAGCCAGACGGTGTCGTTGAACTGGTATCAGAAGATCGGGAAACGCGTGGTGGTGTCGCCGCTGTTTCGCTTCACGGATCAAAATGCGGCGGATTTCTACATGACCCAGTTGCCGGGCGATTACACCCTGAACGATCCGAGTGACCCGTTGTACGCCCCGCTGCCCCAGTATTTCTCCTCGGACTACCGGCTGGCGGCCATGCAAACCTTCACTTACGGCATCAGCGTCACCGCGAAGATCAAGGACCGGGTCTCGCTGGATCTGGCCTACAAACGCTACGACACGTTCGGGACGGATGGCGTGACTTCGCCGCTCCTGTTCCCCAAAGCCAACGTCTTTTCGGTTGGATTCCGCATATGGTTCTGAACCGCAATACGATGTTTGATCACATCAACGCTTCGGGGTCAATTATTCGCCCTCTCCCCCTTCAAGTGATTATTCGCCCTCTCCCCCTTCAAACTTCCCCCTCTCTAAATTCAGCCGGGGAGAGGGGGTTGAAGGGGGAGAGGGCCAAAAACGACCCCTCTCCAAATTCAGCCGGGGAGAGGGGGTTGAAGGGGGAGAGGGCCAGAAACAACCCCTCTCTAAATTCAGCCGGGGAGAGGGGGTTGAAGGGGGAGAGGGCCAGAAAAATTTCTCGTTCCGCGCGATGGGAACGCTGTGCCAGGTCACCTTCGCGACCGGCTCGCGCGTGGCGGGGTCAATTATTCGCCCTCTCCCCCTTCAAACTTCCCCCTCTCAAAATTCAGCGGGGGGAGAGGGGGTTGAAGGGGGAGAGGGCCAGAAAGATTTCAAGTTGGCGGTGGTGGACTGGGTGGCCGGTTTTGAGGCGCGCTATTCGCGATTCATCCCGGAGAGCCTGGTGAGCCAGATCAATCAGGCGGCCGGGAAAAGCTGGACGGAAGTGGACGAGGAGACCGACCGCATTTTCGCCTTGTGCCACGAATTGTTCTTCCTGACGCGCGGCGCGTTCGATCCGACAGCGTTGCCGTTGATCCGGCTTTGGAATTGGAAGGCCAGTCCGCCGGTTATTCCCACCGACGAACAAATTCGGGCGGCAAAGGATCTGGTCGGATGGTCAAAAATTCAACGCCGCAAGGGCGCGGTCTTCCTGCCGCAAGCGGGCATGAGCCTTGATCTCGGGGGCGTCGGCAAGGAATACGCCGTGGACCGCGTGATGCAACTGGCGGCGCAACACGGGATCGCGAATGTGCTGGTGGATTTTGGTCAGGACCTGTGTATGCGCGGTGCGCTAACGGGCAAGCCTGCGTGGCACATCGGTTTGGAAGATCCGGCCAATCCCGGCAAATGCTGGACCGGCCTCGCGATCAAGGACAAGGCGGTGGCAACTTCCGGTGATTACCTCCGCAACTTCACGATCAACGGCCGGCGCTACGGTCACATCATTGACCCGCGCTCCGGTTATCCGGTGGACAACGGCTGTCGCGCGGTGTCGGTGATCGCGCCGACCTGCACAATTGCCGGAGTTCTTTCGACCACCGCATTCATTTTAGGCCCAACGGAGGGCTTGAACCTCATCGGCAATTATCTAGGTGCCGATGGGTGCATCAGCACGGACACATCACGTTACGAAACCAGGAGATTCCATGAATATGTCACTCATTAAAAAATCATTGCTGGTCGGCGCCGTCGCGTTGGCCGTTTGTGCCGCGTCAGTTTTTGCGGGCGGCAAGACGCTCAAGGTTGGCGATGCGCTGCCCGACCTGAGCACGTTTGGACTGGAGGGCAAATTGCCGGACGAACTCAAGGGCAAGGTAGTGGTGCTGGATTTCTGGGCGTCATGGTGCGGTCCGTGCAAGGAGTCTTTCCCTGTCATGGAAGACTTGCACCAGAAGTACGGGGCGAAAGGGTTGGTGGTTCTCGCTGTGAACGTGGACGAGGACGCCGCCGCCATGAAGGACTTTCTCAAGAGTCATCCGGCGTCTTTCACGATCGTGCGCGATGCCGGCAAGAAACTCGTGAGCACGGTGAACATCGCTTCGATGCCGACCTCGTTTGTCATCGGCACGGATGGCAAGGTGGCTTCCGTCCACAAAGGCTTCCACGGCAAGGAGAGCGCCAAGCAGTACGTGGAGGAGATCGAAAAGCTGTTGGCCGGCAACGGCGCCAGCAAGTAACCATGAAAAGTAAAATTCTCGTCCTGGCCGCGTTCGGCATCCTCGCATTCGGGAGCGGATGCGCCCATGTGAAACCTTGGGAACGGAGCGCGCTCGCGGATTACACGATGCGTCCGGATCGCGACCCGTTGACGATCTCGCTCTCGGAGCACATGTATTTCTCCCGCGAGGCGGCTGCGGGCGGACGTGGCGTGGGGGGCGGTGGTTGTGGTTGTAACTAAGGAGCGATGGCTGGTCTTGTCGTATGAAAAAGCTATTGGGAGGTTTATTGTCTTTGGTTCTGGTGATGGGAGCGCACCCGGCCGGTGCGGAAAGTCCGTTCACGGTTACTCCGCGCCTGGAAACGCAGAATGGCTCCCGCGTATTGCACGTGGCGTTTGGGGTGCCGACCAACCATGTGCTCTATGCGGACAAGCTCGCGTTCCGACTGGGTGATAGCCAAGCGCCGGTCGCGTTTCAATTGCCCGAGGCCGGGACGATCCAGGACAAGTTCAGCGGCAAAGAGAAAAAAGTTTTCGCGCAATCGTTTGAAGCGACCTATCCACTAACCACTGGGACCGTCGGCGGGCAGAAACTGACCGTCCACTTCCAAGGTTGCGATCCGGCGAACTGCTTCTTCCCGGAAGACCAAACCTTTTTGATCTCCGCCGCAGGCACCATTGCGCGGTTGGAGGAGCCGACGGAGGAAACAAGTTCCGAGGCAACCGCCGGATGGCAAGCCGCGGCGGCAGGCTTTACCGTCGTCAACCGCGGCAGTGGCTATCTCAATGAGAAAGAGTTCCTGGGCTTCCTGGACAAGACCAAGTCCGGTGGTGCTGCTGCGGAGGGTGTCCCGACCCGCAGTGGTTTCTGGGGTGTGTTGCTGACGATGTCGCTCATCGTGCTGGGCGGCGTGGCTTTGAATCTGACGCCGTGCATCCTGCCGATGATTCCGATCAACTTGGCGATCATCGGCGCCGGCGCGCAAGCCGGCTCGAAGAAACGCGGCTTTGCCTTGGGCGCGACCTACGCGGCGGGCATGGCCCTCGCCTACGGTGTGCTCGGATTGATCGTCGTGCTCACGGGTTCGAAGTTCGGGACGCTCAATTCTTCACCGTGGTTCAATCTCGCCATCGCCTCGGTGTTTCTATTCCTGGCCCTGGCCATGTTCGACATCGTATCCGTTGACCTCTCGCGCTTCCAGAATGGTTCATCCGGTGGCGCGTCCGGATCCCGGAGCAAGTTCATCGTGGCTTACACGATGGGCACGGTGGCGGCGCTGCTGGCGGGCGCGTGTGTGGCGCCGGTGGTGATTTCGGTGCTGTTGCAGGCGACGACCCTGCACGCGAAGGGCATCACCGTTGGGTTGCTGCTTCCATTTTTGCTGGGTTTGGGCATGGGCCTGCCCTGGCCATTTGCCGGGGCGGGACTCTCCTTCCTGCCCAAGCCTGGCAAATGGATGATGCGCGTGAAGTATGGGTTCGGCGTAATGATCATTCTCTTCGCCGCCTATTACGGGCATCTGGCCTACGGACTTTTTCGGACTGACGCTGACTTCGTCGCCCGCGCGCGCGGCGCGGAGGGCGGTTCGGAGTCAAACGCGAAGTCTGCCGAAGAACTTGCGAAAGCGCTCGAAGCGTCGAAGGCCGATGGCCGGCCGGTGTTCATAGATTTCTGGGCGAGCTGGTGTAAAAACTGTTCGGCGATGGAGCACACCACGTTTGCTGCCGCCCCGGTGAAGGAACGGTTGGCGGGATACCACGAAGTGCGCTTCCAGGCGGAACGGCCCAATCAATCGCCCGCCAAGGAAGTGCTGGATCATTTCAATGTCATGGGATTGCCCTCCTATGTCGTGCTTACGCCCAAAGCTGGTGGAGCAGCGGGCGCAGAACAATTGTTGTCGTCGCAGAAGTAACGCGGTGACGAGTCGTAAAAGGAGTTTGATATGAACATTCGTAAAGTTGCCTCATTGGCCTTGGCCGTCGCGCTCCAGGTCCTGCCCATCACGCGCGTTTTTATTGCCTCAACACCGGCTGCCGGATCGAGCTTCGCCATCGTCTCGACCTGGATCGCCGGAGCACTAGCCTTGATGGGGGCGGTGGATGCGGTTTCCGGCGCCTCCACCACCATCACCAGTGCCACGACGGCGAGAGGGACGAACGGCGTCCCGTTTTCATATCGCATCACAACGGGGCCGGACGTAGCTAATACGTATGCCGCCGCTCCGTTGCCGACTGGACTCACAGTAAGTACGACGTCCGGGAAAATTACTGGGACGCCCACGGTGTCCGGCGTGTTCGTAGTCCTGCTGACCGCATCCGATAGCGGCCGGCTCGATCGAACGGTGAAGACGAATTTAACCCTGACCATAGTGGATTCTGGCGGCAGTGGCGGGGCGATAGCTCCGGCGATCACCACCCAACCGGTGAGCCAGACCGTGACGGCGGGTGGCAACGCGAACTTCACGGTCGTCGCCAGCGGCACGGCGCCGTTGAGCTATCAATGGCGACAGAACGGCGTCAATCTCCCCGGGGCCACCACTTCCACCCTGGCGCTTACCGGTGTGACCGCCGGTCAAGCCGGCAGCTACACCGTCGCCGTGAGCAACTCAGTTGGCGGCGTGATCAGCAGCGCCGCGACCCTGACGGTGAATGCCGCGCCCGTGGCGCCGAGCATCACGACGCAGCCGGTGAGCCAGACGGTGACAGCCGGAGGCAATGCAACCTTCACGGTGGTTGCCAGCGGCTCCGCGCCGTTGAGCTATCAATGGCGACAGAACGGCGTCAATCTCCCCGGGGCCACCACTTCCACCCTGGCGCTTACCGGTGTGACCGCCGGTCAAGCCGGCAGCTACACCGTCGCCGTGAGCAACTCAGTTGGCGGCGTGATCAGCAGCGCCGCGACCCTGACGGTGAATGCCGCGCCCGTGGCGCCGAGCATCACGACGCAGCCGGTGAGCCAGACGGTGACAGCCGGAGGCAATGCAACCTTCACGGTGGTTGCCAGCGGCTCCGCGCCGTTGAGCTATCAATGGCGACAGAACGGCGTCAATCTCGCCGGGGCCACCACTTCCACCCTGGCGTTGACCGGCGTGACCGCCGGCCAAGCCGGCAGTTACACCGTCGCCGTGAGCAACTCGGTTGGCGGCGTGATCAGCAGCGCCGCCACCTTGACCGTCGCCGCCGCGCCCGTGGCTCCGAGCATTACCACCCAACCGGTGAGCCAGACCGTGATGGCGGGTGGCAACGCGAACTTCACGGTTGTCGCCAGCGGCACCGCGCCGTTGAGCTATCAATGGCGGCAGAACGGCGCCAACCTCGCCGGGGCCACCACTTCCACCCTGGCGTTGACCGGCGTGACGACGAATCAAGCTGGCAACTACACCGTCGTCATCACCAACTCCGCCGGCTCGGTGACCAGCAGCGCGGCGGTGTTGATGGTGACACAACCCGACCCGGTGTCGGACGTTACCCGGCCGACGGTCGCCGTGACCTCGCCCGCGGCGAACGTGGTGGCCAACCCATCGGTGATCGTCGGCGGCACGGCGTCAGACAACATCGGCGTCAAGACCGTCTGGTATTCGATCAACGGCGGTTCGTTCAACAACGCCACCGGGTCGGCGAACTGGGCCGTGTGGGGCACGCCCGCACCGGTGCCGCTGACTCCCGGCACGAACATCGTGCAGGTCTATAGCGTGGATTTGGCGGACAATTGTTCGTTGACCAACTCGCGCAGTTTCATTTATGAGCCGAGCGGCGCGCTTTCGCTCGTCATCGTCGGTGCGGGCCGCGTCACCGGCGCGACCAACGGCCAGCCGCTCCAGACGGGAGGCGTGTTGAAGCTCAAAGCCATTCCGGCCACGGGAAATGTCTTCTCGAATTGGGTCGGCGTCGTGAACGGGACGCTCGTCTGCATGAGCAATTCGTCCGTGCTCAACATTCCGATACAGCCCAAGCTCGAAATCACGGCGAACTTTGTGCCCAATCCGTTCCTGGCCGTGGCCGGACAGTTCAATGGCCTGTTCTACGAAACCAACGAAGTGAAGGTGGCCACCGCCGGATTCTTCACCCTCAAATTATCCGAGCGCGGGACTTATACCGCCGCGTTCCTCTCCGACGGACGCCGGCTGTCGGCTGCGGGCCAGTTCGAGGTCGGAGGCAAAGCCGCCAATACCGTGGCACGTCGCGGCACGAACGCGCTCACCGTGGCCTGGGACTTGTTCTCTAGCGGCGCCGATCAAATCATCGGCACGGTTGGCGACGGCAACTGGAGCGCAGTATTGACGGGTGATCGCGCAGGGTTCAACGCCCGGACGTATCCGTGCGTTTATGCCGGCAAATACACGTTCGTTCTGCCCGGCACACCGGGCGCGACGCTCACGCCCGAGGGGAACAGCTACGGCACGGTTTCGATTAACAACAATGGCGTGGTGAACTTGAAAGGCTATCTGGCGAGCAAATCGTCCATCGCCCAAAAAGTGCCGCTCGCCAAGAACGGTGAATGGCCGCTTTACGTCCCGCTCAAGTCCCGAAAAGGGGCGTTGCTCGCGTGGATCAGCTTCGCCGATCGGCCGACCGATGATTTTAGCGGCCTGGCCATTTGGGCGCTGCCGCCGCTGGCCTCGGCAGCGTACTATCCATCCGGCTTCACCGTTGCACAAACGCTGGCTGGTTCGCGCTACACGCCGCCCACGAGTGAGGATGACCGCGTCCTCAATCTCACCAATGCCATCGTGTTTTTAAGCGGCGGCGACCTGCCGCAACCCTATACCAACGGAGTCGTCATCGGGGCGGGCAGCCAGGTAACCCAGGCGTACCCGAACGATTTGACCGCCACGTTTACACTTTCAAGTGGATTGTTCCGGGGCACATTCAAGCCTGAGGGCGACAATGGACCGGTGGCCTTCAGCGGCGCTGTATTACAAAAAACCACCAACGCTTTCGGTTGCTTCTTTGGAAACAACGAGAGCGGACACGTTGCGCTCCGCCGTGGGACTTTGCCACGAACAAACGATCCGGATGAAGATTAGATTTCGCGTGGTCTATAATCGCCCGCCGCGTGCTCGCGCCCGTCGCGGCAGGCACGAATCCTGACGGACCTGGAACATAACTGAGCACACTCCTGGCGGGCAGGCGCTGGACGCGCTGGTCGAGAGTCCAGAGTCGAGAGTCGAGGGCTTGAAGCCGGCAGGCTCTCGACCCTCGTCCCTCGACTCTCGACCACTTCCCAATTCAAGTGTCTTCGACCGCACGACGTTCCCCCCAAATTATCCCTGTCTGCCGCGACGGGCGCGAACACAGCGGGTGGGCGACAGCGTGTTGGTGGAGCAGGAGGGCCTCGTTGGTTTTCCAGGCTTGTCCGGCGTAAAACTTTCACAGCCAGCGCGTATTGTTCTTCGTTACCGACTCCACTAAAAGCGGCCCGGCGCTCTTTGCGCACGCGCCAGATTTGTCGTCATTCCAAGCGGCGCGAATTGAACTTTGCGCACCTGCCGCGACGGGCGCGAGCAAGGCGGGCCTGCCGCGACCTGCCGCGACGGTGCGCGAGCACGGCGGGTTGGCTGCACTATTTTCGTGTTACTCTCGCGAACATTTGACACGGACTGTTTCAAGAGATTACTCTGCCGTGCTGTTTCTGCATCGCAACCTGTGATTTATTGAGCAACCGTGGCTGAAAAAGACGATTATCTGTTGGACTTGCTGGTGGACCTGGGCTTCGTGACGGGTGACCAGGTGGCCACCGCCCGACAGGAGGCCAGCGCTTCCGGTGTGGGGGTGGTGGATTTGCTGCTGGCCAACAAGGCCATCCGACCGGCGGACGTGACCCAGGCCAAGGCCGCGCACTTCGGCGCGGAAGTCGTCAATCTCGCCGAGCTGCGCATCGCGGACGACGTCATCGCGGCGATTCCGCGTCACATCGCGCGCAAGTACCGCGTGGTGCCGGTTTATCTGCACGACAACAGTGTAACCGTGGCCATCGCAGACCCGTCGGATCTGGCCACGCTGGATTCGCTCACGCACCTGCTCAGCAAGGATATTGACCTGCGGGTCGCGTCGGAGGCGGACATCGAGGCGGCCTTGGGCAAATACTACGTCGTCCGGGGCGACAGTGTCGTGAGCAAGATGATCCAGGACCTTACGGAGGGCGAGGTGGAGCTCGCGGCGACCTCGGGAATGACGGAGGCGGACGACGCGGCCACGGTGGCAGCGGATGCACCGCTGATCCGGCTGGTGAACCAGGTCATCGTGGACGCGTTCAAGATGCGCGCGTCGGACATTCATCTCGAACCGCTGCCCAAACGCTTTCGCCTGCGCTACCGGATTGACGGGATGCTGCACGAGATGAAAGCCCCGCCGAAGCGGTTGCAGCCGGCGATTATCGCGCGGTTGAAAATCCAGTCGAACATGTCCATCGCCGAGCATCGGATTCCGCAGGACGGGCGCATCCAGACCAACGTGGGCGGCAAGGTGATTGACTTGCGCGTGTCGTGTCTGCCCACCAATCACGGCGAGAGCATCGTGATGCGTATTTTGGACAAGGAAGGACTGAAACTCGGTCTGGGCGAACTGGGCTTTTTTACGGACGACCAGCAGACTTTTGAAAAATTGATCGGCTTGCCGGACGGCATCCTGCTCGTCACCGGGCCCACCGGTTCGGGGAAGACCACCACCCTCTATTCCTGCCTCCACTTCATCAACCGGCCCGACCG
>CAYIOH010000042.1:1034-14363 GCA_964364975.1 uncultured Bifidobacteriaceae bacterium | reverse complement strand
CCAAGGAGACATTTTCATGGAGTTACCAAGGGGACATTTTCATAGAGTCGAGACACGCTGATTTTAAACATTCGACAAGTTGATGTTCTGGTGATAGTCTGGCCGAGAATTCAACTTTTGACTATGAACCGGACTGTTGTTTTTTTCGGCGCGCTCATCGCGCTCGCCTTCACTTTTTCCACCCCGCTTGTCGCACAGAGCTACGTCAACTTCGAAGGCAAGCAGACCCGGCCCATCTGCCTCTCGCCTGATGGCACCCGCTTGTTCGCCGTCAACACGCCCGACGCGAGGCTTTCGGTGTTTGACGTGACGCATCCGCTCAGTCCGTTTCTCATCGCGGAAATTCCCGTGGGCGTCGAACCGGTCTCCGTCAACGCGGTCAACAACGACGAAGTCTGGGTCGTCAACGAAGTTTCCGACAGCGTCAGCATCGTGTCGGTGACGAACCACCTCGTGGTGGAAACGCTTTCTGTGAAGGACGAACCGGCCGACGTGGTGTTCACAGGCGGCAAGGCGTTCGTGTCTGCGGCGCGCAAGAATCAGATTGCGGTATTCGACCTTGCGAGCCGGGCGTTGTTGACCAACATCGTCGTGTTTGGCGAAAACCCGCGCTCGCTCGCCGTGAACACCAACGGCACGAAGGTTTATGCTGCGTTCGCGCTGTCAGGCAATCACACCACGCTGATCCCCGAAGATGACGAGGGGCCGAAAATCGCACCGCCGCAAATCACCAACGGCACGCCGCCGATGAACTCCTCGTTGCCAGCCCCGCCCCGGGCCGGACTGATCGTGGACGCCACCAACTCGACCTGGTATCCGTCCTACATCAATTACACGATGCCGGATAACGACGTGGTGGAGATTGACGTGGCGACGCTGGCGATCAGCCGCTACTTCTCCCGCGTCGGCACGGTGAACTTCGCGCTCGCGCTCCAGCCCGGTAGCGGGGATATCTTCGTCGCCAACACCGACGCCCGCAACCTGACGCATTTTGAGCCGGGCGTGCGCGGCTTTTTCGTCACCAATCGTGTCAGCCGGGTGAATATCACGAGTGGCGCGCTCACGTACTTTGACCTCAACCCCGGTTACAGCCCGGCCAGTTTCACGTTGCTCAACAAGACCAACGCGCTCGCCCAGCCCACCGCCATCGCGTTCGAGACGAACGGGGACAATTACTACGTCGCCGCGTTCGGCAGCGACCGCATCGCGCGGGTGGACGCGGCCAGCGGCAATATCCTCACGCGCATCGAGCTTTGCCCCACGGCCACCGGCTCGGCGTCCGACTCGCGCAACATGCGCGGCACCCGCGGGCTGGCGCTCAAACCCGGCGCGGCGCTCTACGCGCTCAATCGCCTCGCGAACACAATTTCCGTGATCGAGCTGGTTGGCCACACGGTCGCCAAGGAGATTCCCGTCGGCAGGTACGACCCGACCACGACGACGATTCGCCAGGGCCGCGGGTTTCTTTACGACGCAAAACTCTCCGGCAACGGCACGGTTTCGTGCGCTTCCTGTCACATTGATTCGGAGATGGATTTGCTGGCCTGGGACTTGGGCGACCCGACCGGTCAAATGGTGACCAATCAGGCGAGCTTTGGCCTCCTCACCGGGCCCGAAGCCTTTCATCCAATGAAGGGGCCGCTAACAACGCAGACCTTGCGCGGTCTGAACGGCATGGACCCGTTGCACTGGCGTGGCGACCGGACGAATTTTACGCACTTCAACGGCGCCTTCAACAGCCTGCTCGGTGGTTCCGCGCTCTCGACCGCCGACATCAATGCTTATCGCGATTTCATCACCAACATCGTCTTTGAGCCGAACCCCAATCAGAATCTGGATCGCAGTTTTCCAACGAACTTCGCCGGCGGGAATGCCGTCGCCGGGCGCAACACTTATATCAATGATTTTTACACCACGAGCGCGGCGTTTCCCGGTGGCGTCATCAAGTGTATTTCCTGCCACGCGTTACCTACCGGTTCGGATCTGACGATCACGACCGACCTGGTGCTCCCGGGTTCGCAGGGCTTCAAAGTGCCGCACTTGCGCAACATCTATCAGAAAACCGGCTTGAATCGGACGAGAGCCACGCCCGCCGTCGGCGGCACCAACAGCATCGGCGGATTCGGATTCCAGCACGACGGCAAGTTCGAGGACCTCTTTGCTTTTCTCTCGCAGTCGGTGTTTGACCGGTTTGCGTCGTCCAACATCCTAAAAACCAATCTGCAGGCGTTCGTGCTCTGCTTCGACACCGGCACCGCCCCAGCCGTCGGCTATTCCCGGACGGCGCGCGCGGCGAACGTCAACACCGCGAGCATCTCCAACGACTGGTCCTTGCTGGAAGCGCAGGCCACCGTGCTGACGAACATTGATCTGGTCGTGAAGGGAACTGTTGATGGGCGGCGGCGCGGACTGCTTTACCAGCCGGGCGCGAACAATTACAAACTGGATTCGACGAACGACGTCACGCTCACGCGCGCGCAACTTGCGGCGAAAGTTCAGGCCGGCGACACCCTCGCGGTCATGGGCGTGCCGCCCGGCGCAGGCCAGCGCATGGGCATTGACCGCGATCTCAACGGTGTGCTCGATGCGGACGAGCCGTTGCCAAAATTGCAGCTTGCGCAAGCAGGCGGGAAGCTGGTGCTCAATTGGCCATTAAGCGCCGCGGGTTTCCTTGAAGAGGCCTCGAGCCTCAGTGCGCCAACGTGGAGCAACAACACCGACGCCGTGGAGATCGCCAACAATTTCAACTACGTCACAAATTCGCCCGGCAGCGACGCGAAATATTTCCGGTTGCGGATGCAGTAACGCAGGACAGGCGTCGCGCCTGTCTCAAATTTCCGTGGGATTCTCATTCAGGGACAGGCGAGACGCCTGTCCTACGCTTTACTCAAACTGGAAGTTCCGCTTCTGCCCTTGCTCGCGAATGGCGGTGATGACCACGGCATCGAGCGTGTTCGTGCCCGCGACTTCTTTCATCCGCTGCGCGACGTATTTCTCCCGCTCGATGTTAAGCTGGGTGATCTTCGTCTGCAACTGCGCGCGTTCTTGCGAGTTCTTTTCGATGTAAGCCTTGCGTTCCTCGGCGTTCATCTTCTGCATCTCGGCGGGGAGTTCTTCCTTTTTCACTTTTGCGATATCGAAGCTCTGCTCTTTTGCGGCGTCCACCAGATCCCAAGCCGAATTCCGATAATTTGCCGAAGCTTTCGCAACCGACCGCTGCACCACGGCGCCCGATGCCGGAGCGAGTGTCGCCACGTTGGCGTCCTGCCTGGCCTGCCGTTCCGCGCCCAACCGGCCCGCGTCACCGAATGCCAGATAGGTTTTATTCAACTCCACGCCGAGCTTCGCGATTTCCTTGTCCTGCGGCGCTTCGATGCTCACCACCGCACGATTGTGATCAATCACCAGATACCGTCCATCGGCCAGATCTGCGCCGTCTTTCCATTTGGTGTTCACGCCCTCGGCTTCACCGCCGCAATGAATCGTGTTCACGATGATGCCCTTGGTGATCGCGGCCTTGCACGACTCGGCGTAATTCACCGGACCTTGCGTGAACGGCTCGTTCCCGGCGATGAAGATGACCTTGTAAACATCCGCCGCCGGACTCCAATCAAGATCTTCCACCGTGCGCTTGATGACCCAGCCGCAATACTCGTCGCCACCGTTGGTTCTCAAGGCGAACAGTTCCTCCGAAATCTTGTCGAGGTCAGTGGTCAGTGGTTGGATCTTCCGAATCCAACCCGATTCCCGGGAAAGGCTGCTCTTGCCATACTCGTACAGCGCCACCTGCACTTCCGGGGCGACCCCTTGCTGTCGCGCCTTGATGAATTCATTGCAAATCTTCCAAAGCTGACTTTTGGCCTGTCCGATGAGGCCCTCCATGCTGCCGCTGGTGTCCAGCAGGATGGCGATTTGCACCAGTGGTTTTTTGGATTCCTTCGCGGCGGCTGGCGATGAGTCTTTGGCCAAGGCGAAACTAACGATGGTGGTCGTTAAAATCAGGGTCAGGAGTTTCGTGAACTGTATTTTGTTTTTCATAACGAGTTTGATTGCGTGGTTTTAGTTGATGTCGTCGTAAATCTCGTAAAGCGTGTCATCCAAAACAAACCGCACGTTCTGGCCGAGCGCCAGCCACGGGAGCGCCTTCGAATTCTTCGCCGCGAAGGCGAAATATTCCGTCGAGTTGAACTGGATGCGCTGTTTCTTCGCGCTCTGGAATTTCTGCGCGGCGGCGTCCACCCATTGATTGCTGGTGTTTTGGAAGAAGTTCTTCCCGTTGATGAACTGGCCTTGCTGCGAATATTGCGCGAGCCGGACTTTCGAGTCTTCCGCCGGCAACGCGGGGACTGTGGCAGAGCCGCCACGACCAACCGAACTGCTCAAGCCCAATGCGCGATTCGCCTCCACACCCCCGAGGTCGCCGGCTGTTGCGGGCGACGCAGCGTTCTTCAACTCGTATCCGTAACGTGCGCCGGCTACAGCCTTCTCGCCATCCTTGTCGAGCCTGAAATACCGATAGTTCTGGGCGGCCTCCTGTCGCGCAAGGCGATCTTCGCCCAGTTGCCGCAACGACTGCATCGCCAGCGGAACGCGGCGACGATCTTCATCCTCGACAATGAGATAAGCAGTGTAGGGCGTGACGATGCCGTATTTGCGGGCCAGCTCGGTTACCTCGTCTTTCAACTCGGCGTTCTCGCCGTGTAATCGGATTTCATCGAGCAGGTAGCCAACCCGGCGAGTGGCCCAGAGGCGTGGGATGAATTCGTGCTCGTCAGCTTCGCGCGGAAAACTGACCTCGTAGGTGAACTTGCGCATCGCGCTGTTGACCGTGCCTTCAAGCACGACAGCGGAATCGCCGCGACCGGAATAACGGCCCACGAGCACGAGTTGATCGCCGCGGAACAAATCGGGCAGCGGCGAGGGATACAGTTGCTTCACGCGCACGTCGCCGGTGAATTTCAGTGTCGGATTTGTCAGCACCGGCTCTTTGATCTTCGAGAAGAAGTTTGAAACCTTCACTTCCAGGTCTTCTTCGGGCAGCACGTATTGGCTGACGGCGCGTGTTTCCTCCGTGATTTTGTCGAGCAGATGCGTGTTCACGTCCGTGCCGATGCCGAAGCAGAAAACGCGCGTGCGGCCTTCGTTTTGGCGCTTTACGTTGCTGACGATCTGATCCTCGTCGGTCGTGCCGATGGTGGGCCGGCCGTCGGTGAGGAAAATCACGACAAATGGCCTGCCATTCTCCCGACCGGGCCGCAACGCAAGCGCCTTGGTCAGCGCGTCGTCAATCGCCGTACCGCCGATGGGCTTCAACTCTTTGATGAATTCGTTCGCCTTGTCGCGATTTGATTCGTTCGCGCGGACGAGTTTGTCGAACAACGGCTCAACTTCGGTCGAGAAGCGGATGATCTCGAAGCGATCTTCGTCGTTGAGATTCTCGACGCAGAACTGAAGCGCCTTCCTGGCCTGCTCCAGTTTCTTGCCGGCCATCGAACCGGACGTATCGAGCACGAACGCCACGTCCTTGGGCACGATGTTTTGCCGCTTGGTTTCGAGGCCGGGCGAAACGAGCAAGAGGAAATAGCCGTCCTCGCCGCTGGTTTTATGCGCGACTAGATTCACGCCCAGTTCGTCTTTTTCCGGCGCGAAGTAGAGCGCGAAGTCCGTGTCCGGCTTTGCGTCGGTGGTTTCAAAACCAACCATGGCGCGATTCGGTCCGTGGCGTTTGATTTCAACCGAGTGGCTCGGCGAGTAGATGGACTTGAGCGGCTGTTTGCTTTCAAGTTCAACCTTGATGCTCACGTTCTTGATCGGTTTGGCGGAGAATTTTTCTGTATTCAGTGGATACACGTAGCTGACGAGCCCGGCATCAGACTTGAGCAGTTGGGTGTACGAAATCGTGATGCGCTTCTTGCTGTGCGGTTCGATGGGGAAGATGCGCACCTTAAAGACATCGCGGTCGGCGTATTCGAGGAGCGCGGGGTCTTTGGCCTTGCGCACGATGTCCTCGTAAATCCGGCGCGCCTTGTCCGCGGACAGCAGCTCGGCTTCGACCATTTTGCCGCCGATGTCCATCTTGAACTTGTCAATCTGCGCGCCTTTTGGGATGGGAAACAGATACGTGCCTTCGAGCCGCTGCGGGTTGGGATTGTAAAACTCCTGGTCCACCGACGTGGTGGCGATTTGGCCGTCAATCTTCACATTGACGTGGTGGTAAGTGACCTCCAGCGGCGCGAAAATGTACGGCCATGGAGGTGGAATCGGTCGCGGCGGCCAGATGGGTGGCATGGGATGCGGCGGTCGCGGTCCGGGCCACCAATGCGCCTCGTCCACGACGATGAACCCGTCCGCGCGACATTGCGACACGGGCGAAACCAAGCCGGGCAGAACCAGCAAAGCCGACAAAGTAAGAATCCGTTTCATGCTCCGTTGGACGGAGGCGGCAAAAAAATGCTCCGCCCAAGTTTTGAAGCCTCGACTATTAGTTCGGCAGCGGCTTCCCTTTGGTTTCCGGCGCGAATGGCAGGAGGCAAAGCCCCACGACATAAATCAACGCCATAGCGCTGGCCGCGCGGCCAAATCCGCCCAGCGCCACGACCAACCATCCCGTGAGGAACGGGCCGGCGGAAGCCAGCACGCGACCGACGTTGAAGCAGAAGCCCGCCCCGGTGGCGCGCAGCCTGGTTGGATACAATTCCGGCAGGTAGATTGGGAATCCGCTGAAGATGCCGTTGTTGAAGAAACCCAGCAGCGGTAGCAGCAGCAACACGTGCAGGTAGGAATGAGGCGTGAGAAACGTCACGGGCAACATCACCAGGCTGCCGAGGCACATAATCCCAAACACCGCGCGCCGACCGAAGCGGTCCGCCAGCGGGGCAAAGCTGAGGTAGCCCACCAGCGCGCCAACGTTGAGCAGCATCG
Source organism: uncultured Bifidobacteriaceae bacterium (assembly GCA_964364975.1). Classification (GTDB taxonomy): domain Bacteria; phylum Verrucomicrobiota; class Verrucomicrobiia; order Limisphaerales; family JADLHS01; genus JALOTT01. Next base: position 7,442 of record CAYIOH010000042.1, on the reverse strand, counting down.
TCGCGTAACTGATACAACTCGTGAGCGCGGCGGGATCAAGCCCCTGCAATTCCGGCAATGCCCGCAACAGGGTTGGCGTCCAGTTGGTCGCGCCCCACAGGCCGAACACCGCCACGAACGCAAGCCCCGAACCCACGAGCGTTGGTCGCCGCAATGCCGGCGAGAAAAGTTCGCCGAGTTTCGGTTTGGTTGTGGTCTGCGCCTTTTCCGCGTCGCGCGCCTTGAGCCAGCGTTCCGGTTCCTTCACCCACATCCGAACGAGCAAAGCGACCACCGCCGGCGCCACGCCGACGACGAAGATGGGTCGCCAGCCGTGGTCGCGCAGGAGGAGGTTGATGAGCGCCGCCGCGAAGAACCCGGCGGCCCACGCGGACTGCAGGACGCCGGCGGCTTTGGCGCGTTTGTCCTCGGGCCAGACTTCCGCGACGAGCGCCGCGCCCGCCGCCCATTCGCCGCCGATGCCCAGCGCGGTGAGAAAACGGTAAATCCCGAGTTGCCACCACGTTTGCGACAGCGCCGCCATGCCAGTAAACACGGCATAAATGAGAATCGTGAAGATGAGGACCTTGGTTCGCCCAAACCGGTCCGCAAGCACGCCAAACAACACGCCGCCAACGGCCCAGCCGATCAGGAAGACGGAAAAGATGATTCCACCATACCAACCGATGGCTTCGCTCGTAGCCGCGACGCCGGTCTTGGGAAGCAACTCGTGCAGCGCCGGGTGGAGAACCAGCGCGTAAATCGTGGCGTCCATGGCGTCGAACACCCAACCCAGCCACGCGACGAAGAGCACAAGCCATTGGTACCGCGTGACGCCGTGATGCAACGAGTTCCGTTCCATACAGCAGAGCGTACCCGCTTTAGACAACCACCAAAAGTTCTTTGCTGCCTACTCCAGCCCGCTGGCTTGAGGTTAAGCCAACGGATGCTAGGGATCTGGAGTGATGATCTTCAGCCAATAAGCACCGGGCTGTTTCTGGTAGGACTGAAATCCTGCATCGCCGAAAACCGAACGGATGGAGTTTTCAGTTTCGGCGAGGATGGTTTTGAGGGCGGCTTGGCGTTGTTCTGCGGAAAGCGATTCGTCCTTGCGCAGTCTGCTGGCTTCCGCTTCGGCGGCGCTCTTCAAGTCTTACACTTTTATGGCTGCGTCTTTCGCCAAACCGCTGCGTTCCGCGACGCGGATCATTTCCATATAAGCCTGATCTGTCGCCCGCTGGTACTCAGCATAACGAACATCACCAAGAATACGCTTCAACCTTGCCTCCTTTTCCTTTTGCGCGGTGTTGTACTGGAGCGATTGACCGCTGCTCTCCCGTCCGAGTGCTCCGTACGCGTCTTCGAATTGCTTCTGCACTTTGAACATTTCGCGAAATTCCTGTTCAGTCGGTTCGAACTCCGTGAGCCGAGATCTCATGTTCATCGCCGTCGGCGACCTGCGCAGTTGGTATTCTTCGAACTCCTGGGCCGTGAGAATACCCGCTAGTTCCATTTCCATTTCTTTTCGCATGTGCTGACTTGTGTTTGCGGCGTCGGCCCCGTCCCAGCCGGCGAGCGCTCTCGCCATTTTTGCCTGAAACAGCGAAGTGATTTCCATCACCTGGCTTTGCTTGGCAGGTGACAGAAAATCCAACACGGATTCCATAGGATGATATCCGGCGAAGATGTCCGTTAGCCTTCCCTCCGGCTCCGCGCCGAGAAGCTCTCTGATCAAAGCACGCTTTTCTTTCCAAAGTTGCACAGACTGTTCGACGCGTTCAGGGCTCGCAAAGAAATTGTCGCTTTTCCAAAATCGAAATTTGCCCACCTTGCGACGGCGTGACTCAAAGAGCTTGTTCACATCGGCGATGATGATGTCGCGGATGGTTTCCTCCGGACAGCCGATGGCGCGCAGGTTGGCGATGTAATTCTTGTAATCCTCGGATTCGACCATCCGCCAGTCGAACAGCGGGGTGGGTTTTGACAGGAATGCGGCTGCGGCGGTTTCGGCGGCTTGTTCTGTAAACGTGGCCTTGGCTTCTGCGGGGCTGGTGGCACGGCTTCTTACCAGCCACACGATGATCGCCGCCAAAGCCAAGTTCACCACCAACGACACAGCGAGGAGAAATTTCACATTCATGGCGATGCGATTCAAATAGCAGTCTCTGCGCTTCCACACGCTCTTCGTCCTCTGCGTTAAGAATGTCCTGCAAAAAAGGGCCGGCATTATACCGCCAGCACCGCTTTCATTTCGTCCGCGAAACTAAGGGGTCTCGCGACGCTGCGGAAGCAAAATCTCCCGGACAGCTTTCAGGCAAAGTTCGGGCGCAGATTTGCATTGTCAGCCGCCAGCGGTGGGCGTAGATTCTGATGCAGTTGATTTGGTTATATGTCCGACGACAGAAGAGACCAGCTTCCGGCAAACGATTTGTTGAAGAATTCGTCGCTCTACCGCGAGTTTCAGGCCGAGCGCGAGGAGATTCTCAAGCACAAGTGGATTGAATCGGAAAAAGCCGGGCACGACATCGGCTTCGAACGGGCGCTGACCGATTGGATCGTCAGGCACCGCTCCAAATGGCGAAAGACCCGGCAGGCCGCCGGCCACTGAATTACCGACTCAGTTCCTTTAAGGCGGCCCAGCGAGGTCGCGAAGGAAACACATGAAAAAGATCGTCAAAGCAGCGAACAAGCCCACGCGGGCCAGTTCGCTGTTTTCATTTTCATCCTCGTCGTCGTTCTCGAAATTGGTAGGGCTGCGTTCCACCGCGTCCCCATCCTTTCTGGAAAAGTTTAGGACCGAGTGGAGTCCGTCCCTGCCTGTTTTAATCGGCCATGCCTGAATCCACTGTCATCCTCAACGCCACCGCCATCGCGCGTGCCTTGACGCGCGTCGCCCATGAAATCGCCGAGCGCAACGAAGCCGGCGACGAGGTCGTGCTCGTGGGCATCCAACGCGGCGGCGTGCCGCTGGTCGGACGCCTCAGCGCCATTCTCGCCGGCATCTGGAATCATTCCGTACCGACCGGCAGCCTCGACGTGGGCATGCACCGCGACGACCTCGACCGTCGCACAGCGCCATCCATCCATCCCACCGTGATTCCGTTCGACGTGAGCGGGCGCGCGGTCGTGCTCGTGGACGACGTGCTCTTCAGTGGACGCACCATCCGCGCCGCGATGGACGCACTGAACGATTTTGGGCGGCCCAAGCGGATTCAACTCGCCGTGCTTATTGATCGCGGCCACCGGGAATTGCCGATCAAGGCGGACTTCGTCGGCAAGAACGTGCCCACGTCGCTCACCGAAAAAGTCCACGTGCGCATCGGCGAACCGGGCGTGGAAGATGAGGTGACTCTCGAACGGAAATGAGCTGGAATCGCAAACATCTCCTCGACATCGAATCGCTCACGGCGGACGAAATTCTCACCGTGCTGGACACCGCGCGCGCCTTCAAAGCCGTCGGCGAACGCGCCATCAAAAAAGTACCGGCCCTGCGCGGCAAAACTGTCGTCAACCTCTTCATTGAGCCGTCCACCCGCACCCGCACCAGCTTTGAGTTGTCCGAACAACGACTCTCTGCCGACATCATCAATTTCTCCGCCGAGGCTTCCTCGCTGAAAAAGGGCGAGACGCTTAAGGATACCGCGCGCAACCTCGAAGCGCTGAACGTTGATTTCATCGTCATTCGCCACAGCGCGGCCGGCGCGGCGCATTTTCTTTCCCGCGTCCTCAACGCCCATGTCATCAACGCCGGCGACGGCTCGCACGAACATCCCACGCAGGCGTTCCTCGACGTTTTCACCATTCGCGAGCGCAAAGGCCGGATTGAGGGGCTTAACGTCACCATCCTTGGTGACATTCTTTTCAGCCGTGTCGCGCGGTCGGACATCTGGGCGCTCACCAAACTCGGCGCGAAAGTCACTCTTTGCGGCCCATCCACGCTTGTGCCGCGCGCCTTCGAGCAAATGGGCTGTCGCATCACCCACAACGTGGAAGAAGCCATCCGTGATGCGGACATCATCAACCTCCTGCGCATCCAGCACGAGCGCCAGCGCAAGACGATGTTCCCGAGCATCAACGAATACGTCCAACTCTTCGGCTTGAACAAGGCGCGCCTCGCGCTGACCAAACCCGACGCCCTCATCATGCACCCCGGCCCGGTGAACCGCGGCGTGGAAATTGACAGCGACATCGCCGACAGCGGGCGCTCGTTGATTTTGGAACAGGTGACCAACGGCCTGGCCGTGCGCATGGCCGCGCTGTTTCTCGTCAACGGCGGCAAAGGCCCGCAGGAAATCGCGGCGGTGTAGCGCCACGCCTCGTCGCCAATTTAGAATTATTCCAAATATTGACTTTGCCGGGTTCCGCCGGTTACATTGCAGCGTTCCGATGAATCCGGCGGAGAACAAACAATTTCAACGCGAGTTTGGCGAACGGCTGGCGACGAGCGGGTTTCGCTTCACGTCGCAGCGGCGGCAGGTGTACGACGTGCTGCTCCAAAAGCTCGATCACCCCACGACGGAGGACGTGTTCATCCGCGCCAAGCGGAAAATGCCGGACATTTCGCACGCGACCGTCTATAACTGTCTGGACGCGCTGGTGCAGTGCGGGTTGGTCCGCAAGGTCCAACTGGAGCGCGGGGCGACGCGCTTTTGTCCGAACATGGAAGAGCACGCCCATTATTATTGCGACGAGTGCGGCGCGGTGTTCGATGTTTCGCTGCCGGCTGAAAAACCGTCCGTGCCGCGACCAAAAGGTTTCAAAGTGGACCATTACGAGATCGCGGTGCACGGACTTTGCGCGGATTGCGCGAAGAAGAAATGAAGAAAGTGCAAATCCCAAGGCTCTGTAGCCGCGGACTTCAGTCCGCGCACTTCACGTTGGTTGCGAGTCAGCGCCGACTGGCGTCGGCGGCTACGATGAGCCAACGGGATTCAACGATTTAACGAACGATGCCGACAGCAACAGACACAATTGAGAGCCTGGTCAAACAGGAATACAAATACGGTTTCTTCACCGACGTGGAAACCGATTCCGCGCCGCCGGGCTTGAACGAGGACATCATCCGCCTCATCTCCACGAAGAAGAAAGAACCGGAATGGATGACCGATTGGCGGCTCAAGGCGTTCCGTCACTGGCAGACGATGACCGAGCCGACGTGGCAATTTGTGAAGTATCCACCGGTGAATTTTCAGGACATCACCTACTACTCCGCGCCCAAGACCAAGACCGAAGGGCCGAAGAGCCTGGACGAGGTTGATCCGAAACTGCTGGAGACTTATGAGAAGCTCGGCATCCCGTTGCGCGAACGCGAGCGGTTGGCCGGCGTGGCGGTGGATGCGGTGTTTGATTCCGTTTCCGTCGGCACGACGTTCAAGAAGCAGCTTGGCGAGAAGGGCGTCATCTTCTGCTCGATGAGTGAGGCGATTCAGGAACATCCCGACCTCGTGAGGAAATACATCGGCATGGTTGTGCCTTACACGGACAACTATTATGCGTCGTTAAACTCAGCGGTCTTCACGGACGGTTCGTTCTGCTACATCCCGAAAGGGGTTCGTTGTCCGATGGAGCTTTCGACTTACTTCCGCATCAACGCCGCGAAATCCGGTCAGTTCGAGCGTACGCTCATCGTCGCGGACGAAGGCTCGCACGTGAGTTACCTCGAAGGTTGCACCGCGCCGATGCGCGATGAAAATCAGCTGCACGCAGCGGTGGTCGAGCTGATCGCGCTGGACAACGCGCAAATCAAATACAGCACGGTGCAGAACTGGTATCCGGGCGACGAGAACGGCAAGGGTGGCATTTACAATTTCGTGACCAAGCGCGGCTTGTGCAAAGGGCGCAACTCGAAAATTTCCTGGACGCAGGTTGAAACCGGTTCGGCGATCACCTGGAAATATCCGAGCTGCATCTTGCAGGGCGACAATTCCGTGGGCGAGTTTTACTCCGTGGCGGTGACGAATAATTACCAGCAGGCCGACACGGGCACGAAGATGGTTCACATCGGCAAGAACACGAGCAGCACCATCATTTCCAAGGGCATCTCGGCAGGCCACGGACAGAACAGCTATCGCGGCCTCGTGAAAATTCAGAAGAGCGCCGCGAACGCGCGTAACTTCTCGCAGTGCGATTCGATGCTGATCGGCTCGAAGTGCGGTGCGCACACGTTCCCATACATCGAAGTGAAAAACACCACGGCGAGCGTCGAGCACGAGGCTTCGACCTCGAAGATTGGCGAGGACCAGATTTTTTATTGCAACCAGCGCGGATTGGCGACACAAGACGCCGTGAACATGATCGTGAACGGCTTCTGCAAGGAAGTGTTCAAGGAACTGCCGATGGAATTCGCGGTGGAAGCGCAGAAGCTTTTGGGCGTAAGCTTGGAGGGAAGCGTGGGATAAGAAATTCAACTAGGGACGGACACAGGTGGAC
>CAYIOH010000042.1:0-1024 GCA_964364975.1 uncultured Bifidobacteriaceae bacterium | reverse complement strand
GGATGAAACACCGGCAGAACAATATAGATCGCAAAGTAAGGGCTTTGATCAAGCCGATGCTTGGGAAGACCGCTTGTGGCAAACGCGTGTGGAGTTTCAAAAGTCTTGCTCTAGGATTTGGGAAAAGGGTCTATCACGGAAATCCAAAACTGGTAGATGACTTTTACGGAGAGTGGAAAATCAGAACTTATTGTTACGCCTGGCGAGTAATTAAGAACGGAAACATTCTGTGTGCAAGTAGTGACGCAGTTGATTCCATTGATGAGTTAAATACGGTTCTGAATAGGATCAACTTGGGCCGCATTGTTTCGCTGGGGCAGCTTACAAATTTAGATGTTCGAGCTGGATTTGATACGGGCATAGCGGTTGATTTTCTAGCAACCGTCAGCGATGAAGATGAGGGCGTTAGTATATTTTGTCCCGAAAACAAATGCATTGAATTCACAGTTGGCAGCGGATGGAAAATCGGCCCATCCAACAAACCGCGGCCTTGAAAATAAATTTAAGAAAATGAGCAAACCAATTCTCGAAATCAAAAACCTCAGCGCGGGCGTTGAGGGCAAACAAATTCTCAAGGGCGTCAGCCTCACCATCAATGCGGGCGAAGTCCACGCCGTCATGGGGCCCAACGGCAGCGGCAAGAGCACACTGGCCGCCGTGCTGGCTGGCCGCGACGGCTATGACATCAGCGGCGGCGAGGTTCTTTATTACGGCAGGGACCTGCTCGATCTCGATCCCGAGGAGCGCGCACGCGAAGGATTGTTTCTCGCGTTCCAGTATCCGGTCGAGATTCCCGGCGTGAACAGCACCTACTTCCTCAAGGCCGCCTACAACGAAATCCGCAAGCACCGCGGCCAGCCCGAACTCGACGCCATGGAGTTCCTCACGTTCGTGAAGGAGAGAATGAAAATCCTCAACGTGCCGGAAGATTTTCTGAAGCGGCCGGTCAACCACGGGTTTTCCGGCGGCGAAAAGAAGCGGAACGAAATTTTCCAAATGGCCGTGCTTGAGCCGAAACTCGCCA
>CAYIOH010000041.1:0-14541 GCA_964364975.1 uncultured Bifidobacteriaceae bacterium | reverse complement strand
TGAATCGTAGTTTTCGAGTGCGACGAGATTCTTTCTTCAAATCGCGCTCATCGGAAATTCCCCCAAGTGAAAGGAGCAACTGAACAGCGTCACTTGTTGTCTCTTTTCTGCCGGATGCGCTGTTTCGTTTGAAGTCAGATCGTCTGTTTGCCATGCGTGAACTGTGTCACGCGACGCACGTCCTGTATTGAACAACAAAAATTATCTGCGGGCTTATTTGTCCGGCGCACCGGGTTGCACGCGATGTCCTTTCCAGCCGAGGAGTTCGTCGTACTCTTTTCGGCTGATTCCGAAATTGGTGGCAGTTCCATTTTGCCCGACGATTATCTTGCGCGGGCACAGCCATTTCTTCGGGTTGCCGGTGTGAAGATCCGTTTCCGAAAAGCGAAAGTACACAGTGTCCCCTAGCTTCAATAAATGAATATTCAATTCACGCATTACACGACGGACATGGCTTTCGTCTGAATACTCAGTTTGGAAGCCATCAAGAAATCTCAAAACCGCCCGCATAGATGTCAGGTCATCGGGACTCAAGTTGAGCAGAGCAAGTCGCAGCCTGCGCCCCATTTCCTTCTTGGATGGTTTCCGTTTCCGTTCTTCCATTTGGCGTCGGATGAATTCGTCGAGTGAAACTTCGGTTTTGCGGCGATGTGCCATCGCCTGAAGCAGTTCCTCGAATGGTTTGGGATCATCATTCATCAGCGCGGGGAACAACAGATCCGCAAACCGCTGTTTTGCTTGTCCTATCGCTTTCGCTTGCCATTCTGCGCCGTGCGGCGAAGGCTTATGCAACCCGAAAGCTTCCGACGGGAGTCGTTGAATAGCCGTCGGCGGATTGCCTCCGTGGAGCGCGGTTTCCCACTTCTTTGCGTGTGTAGGCGCAGTTGCAATTTGTTTATTCAAGGTCAGCCGGTTTCGTTTGTGACTCCGTTGCGAAGGTTTCATGACTCGCTTCTGCTGTGTAAACGTGTCCAGGTTGGTTCGGCAGGAGCGGCTTGCACGCGAAACGTCTGGCCCGCTGCGTCATCGAGTCCGCTCGGACAATCGGCATGTTCTTTTCTGCTGGCACTTGTTCTTCCAACCAGAGTGCCGGACTTCTTCATGTATGCGGCGTTGATTTTGCTCGCTTCGCTCTTGGTCAGCCACGCGCAATTGTCCGGGTAGAATCCTTTGGCTTTATCGAGTCGAGTAAACGCCATGCCCTTTGTTGGTGGCTGACCTACGTCCTTGAAGAACTCTGAGAAAGCTCGCCAAGGATCGTGAAGTTGCACACCTGGGATGTGCTCCTTTTTTGATTTTGGATTAAGGACACCGTGGACGATGCGACTCCAAGCTTTGTAGGCCGGCGTCTTGACCAAGCTCTCGCCCGGCTTGGCAGGTGTCTTAACGTCAATGCGCTTGTGCTGAACTCTGCCCTTCGCTGCCTTCAGGCTGATGCCTCGGGTCGCAGCGACGTGGGCAATCGCCTTCTTGACGCTTTCAAACCGGATTCCGTCTATGACGGTAGGTTTTTTGTTCGAGCCACCGCTGACTCCGCCGGGTGAAATGTTGTAGCCATGCGGCGTCAACGTGCCGAGTTTCTCAATCCAGTAACGCTCTCTTTTCTCAAGGTCTTTGTCCTTCTTCGTCGTTCCTTGATCAATTTGACAAATCTCAAAGGCATCAGGCCCGAACTTTCGGAGCGCAGCATGAAGGGATTCAGCGCCTTTTATGTGTCCGGCCAAAGCCTGCTCAAGGTGGTATTGCCACCGCCGCTCCAACGTTTGGATCGTCAAACCGACATACCGCTTTCCAGACGCCTTGTGGGTGATCAGGTAAATGATGCCCTTTGCATATCCCGGATTGGGTATGCGTTTGAAAGCCTCTTCGGGAGACATGCCTTTTTCAATCCAGCGGCCAATCGTGGCGCAACTGGCGGGCGGCTTCAGATTTCTAACAGCCTCTTCGAGGTTCGGATACTTCGTTCCCCAAACCGTAATCTCGCTTGTCTTTCGCAAAGACCGCACAAAGCCCGTATTGAAGATTTTTTCGTCGGACAGCCCAGCCTCGCGCCGTTTGAGCGCCCGCCAATAATCCACACCCGCAGCCTCACATTTTTCGCTGAAGGTGTCTGCCTTTCGCCTTTTTAGGATACAACTCGGACACTTGCTCCACTTGCTCTTTCGCAAATGATTAATCGGTGACTGCCAAAACTCCCCATGTATGGAGCAGATGATCTTCCCTTTGGTACGCACGTTCACATACTGAAACTCGCTGTAATCGTAGGTATTGCCATGAACTCCCATCGCACGTCTAACGAAGGCCTGTTTCGGTTCTTCAGCGGATTTGACTGTGCCCCTTTCATCTCGCGGGCCGGCCAGCTTCATTGATTTGCATTTCTGACATCCCACATGTCCCCTCATGTGATTCCGCGGCTCTTGACGGAAGACCGTGTTGTGCGCCCGACAACGGATTGGCACCTTCTCTCCGAACGGCGGCAGTTGATCGAAAAGCGAATAATCGTAGCGTTCGCCAAAGTGTTTCTTGGATCTGGCGACGAATTCCTCTTTCGTCGTTCTTTGAGATTCGTACCAACAATCGGGGCAGCCCACTCCTCGGCTATGGTGATTCGGCGTGATCGGAAACTCGCCGTGAGCCGGGCACACGACTTTGACCTCCGTGGTCGAATTCACATAGTTGACGAGCGAATAGCTATATTTCTCCCCGTGAACTTCACGGAACTTAGCAATGACTTCCTGTTGTGTCTGCTTCCGTGGCATGTATTTCACGCCGTCGCCAGATTATCTTCCAACACTTTGGATTTGTTCGCCGGCGGTTCAGCTTCCGTTGCCGTCGGTGCGCCGCCCCAGACCTTGATCGGTTCGTAAAAGGTATTTCGTTGCACCGGCGTGCGCCGAGTTTCGCGGATGGCTTTCACCATCTCCCTTTCCGTCTGCAATTGCGGCGAGGTCGCGCCGGCCATGTGGAAGATGTGTTCCTCGATGATCGTCCCGTGCAGATCGTCCGCGCCGTAGCTCAACGCCACTTGCGCCAGCTTCAGTCCCATGCCCACCCAGTAGGCGGTGATGTGATCGAAGTTGTCGAGGTAGATGCGGCTCACGGCGATGGTGCGCAACGCGTCGAAGCCCGTGGGCGGCGTCTGCACCGGGATGTCGTTGTTCTCCGGCTGATACGGCAGCGGCACGAAGCCGACGAAGCCGCGCGTCTCGTCCTGCAACGCGCGCAATTGCCGCAGATGATCCACGCGGTCGGCGAGCGATTCGACATGGCCGAACAGCATCGTGCAGGTGCTGCGTCCGCCGAGGCGATGCCACGTGCGGTGAACGTCCAGATATTCCTCGGCGGATTCCTTGCCCTTGGCGATGGCGCTACGGACTTCCTTGCGGAAAATTTCCGCGCCGCCGCCGGTGAGAGATTCGAGTCCGGCGTCCTTCAACTCGCGCAACGTTTGCTCGACGGTTTTCTTCGCGAGCCAGGCGAGGTGCAGGATTTCAATGGCGGTGAAGCATTTGAGTTGCAGTTTCCCGGTAGGGACGACCTGCCGGTCGTCCTGGCCGTCCGGTTTCCCGTCCTGGCCGCGCGGCAGCGCGGCCCTACCGTTGTCGTTGAGCGCGCTCAACGCTTTCAACATGTCCACGTAGTAGCTGAACGGCAGCGAGGGATGTAGTCCGCCGACGATATGCAATTCCGTGATGCCGAGCTTCAACGCCTCGCGCGCCTTCTCGACCATCTGCGGGATCGTCAACTCGAAGCCGTCGGCGTCACGTTTCTTGCGTGCGAACGAGCAGAACTGGCAGGAGAGGATGCAATAGTTCGAGTAGTTGAGGTAGCGGTTGATGATGTAGCTGGCGTGGTTGCCCACCTTTTTTTGCCGCGCGAGATCTGCGATGGCGCCGAGCGCATTGAGGTCTTTGGATTCAAACAAGCGCAGCGCGTCGGCTTCGGAAATGCGTTCGTCGGCGGCGACCTTGTCGTAGAGGTCGCGTAATTCGCGGCGTTGGATGAAGAAGTTCATCGTGGCTCGTAGCCGCCGATGTGAATCGGCGGACAATCCGCGCTCTCACAAGCGCGGCTACAGAGTTAGCAGAAGAGGCGGAATTGGCAAAGCAGGAGTTCACCCGTGGCGAAGCTTCGGCGAAGTGTGCAGCGAACTACCGCCCGATTCGCAGCAAACACGTCGAGTTCATTCGCAAGGAGCGCGCGGCTGTCGTGCGGAGCTGTTGTGTCGTACTTAGCCTCGCCCGGTATTGCCCGAACCCTGTACTACGCGACAGACACCCACAAAACACTTGAATCGCGCCGCCAGATGAATACAGTGTCTGACCTTTGAGCACTGATATAATGAGCAGCAATAACCCCAACAAATTCGAGACCATTCTGGTCACCGGCGGTGGCGGATACGTCGGCAGCGCACTGGTGCCCGATCTTCTCAAGCGCGGCTACCGCGTCAAAGTCGTGGATGTTTTCTGGTACGGCCGCGACGTGTTTGACGATTGCAACCAACATCCAAGGCTTGAGCGCTTCGAACTGGACATTCGCGACGGCGCGCGACTGAAACAGGCGTTGCAGGGCGTGGATGCGGTGATTCATCTCGCGTGCATCTCCAACGATCCGAGCTTTGAACTTGATCCCGGGCTGGGCAAGTCCATCAACTACGACGCGTTCGCGGGATTGCTGCAAGGCTCGATTGACCAGGGCGTGAAGCGGTTCATCTACGCCAGTTCGTCGAGCATCTACGGCGTGAAGGAAACGCCCGACGTGCGCGAAGACGCCGAGCCGCTGCCGCTGACGGATTACTCCCGCTTCAAGCTCGACTGCGAACGCGACCTGCTCGCCCATCCGAAAGTCAACGGCATGGAGCGCGTCATCGTGCGCCCTTCCACCGTGTGCGGTTATGCGCCGCGCCTGCGCCTCGACCTTACCGTCAACATCCTGACGATTCACGCGCTGGTGAATCACAAAATCAAGATTTTCGGCGGCAAACAACTGCGGCCGAACCTGAACATCACGGACATGGTGCGCGCCTATCACGTTTTTCTGGAAGCGCGGGCGGCGAAGGTTGACCGTGAGGCATTCAACGTCGGGTTTCAAAATCGTTCCGTGGAAGACATCGCCATCCTCGTGCGCCAGACGCTTGCCGATCCCACCATCGAACTGGAATACACGCCTTCGGACGACAACCGTTCCTACCACGTGAATTCGGACAAGATCAAACGCGTGCTCGGTTTCGAGGGGAAGTTCACCATCGAGGATGCCATTCGCAGCATCGCCGAGGCGTATCGCGCCGGAAAAATCTCCGACCCGTTCAAGAACACGAAGTTTTCGAACATCAAGCGGATGCAGGAATTGCGGGTGAAATGAGACGAGAAACAATGGCCGCTTCACCGAAACCTGCGACCAAGCGGGCCGCGCCAAAAGCGCAACAGGCTGGCAGCGACTTATCATCTTTGTTCCTGGAGATGTTGCGTATTCGCGTCATCGAACGGCGCATCTCCGAGCGCTACAAGGAACAGGAAATGCGTTGCCCGGTGCACCTGAGCATCGGCCAGGAGGCGGTCGCCGTCGGCGTTTGCGCGCACTTGGGAAAAAGCGACAAGGCGATGAGCGCGCACCGTTCGCATGGCCACTACCTCGCCAAGGGTGGCAACGTGCGCGCCATGATCGCCGAGTTGTATGGCCGAGCGGACGGTTGTTGTGGAGGACGCGGCGGCTCGATGCATTTGATAGACCGCGCGGCGGGATTTTGGGGCGCGGTGCCGATTGTCGGCAGCACGCTGCCCATCGCGCTGGGCTTGGCCTTCGCGGACATGCGGCGCGGCGGCGGCGAAACCACGGCGGCCTTTCTGGGCGAAGGCGCGACCGAGGAAGGCATTTTTACCGAAACGCTGAATCTCGCGTGCGTACTGCGCGTGCCGATGCTGTTCGTTTGCGAAAACAACGGCTACTCGGTTTACACGCCGTTGGAGCCGCGGCGCTCGCCCAACTTTGATTTCGAGAATTACGTGCGCAGCCACGGCAGTTTGTTTTTTTCCGGCGACGGGAATGATGTGGAGGATGTTCATCGCGTGACCGGCGAAGCGCTGGACGCGATGCGTGCCAATTCGGGCCGTCCGTGCGTGGTGGAATTCGCCACGTGGCGCTACTACGAACATTGCGGCCCCGCGCAGGATGATCACTTGAATTATCGGAGTGAGGCGGAAATCAAACGCTGGGCGAAGCGCGACCCGCTGGCCATCGCGCGCGCACGATTGACCGCCGCCGATCCTAAACAAGGAACGGAATTCGACGCGGCGGAAGCACGCTACTTTCAGGAAATTGACGCGGTAATCGAGGCGGTGCGCGCCAGTGCGAGGCCGTCGCCCGCCACGCTCCAGAGAGGAGTGTTTGCGCCGTGAGCCGTCAGCCGCAAACCAAGGACATGTCTTTCGCGGAAGCCATCCGCGACGCGACGGCGGTTTGTTTGCAGCGCGACCCGCGCACGTTCGTCATCGGTCTGGGCGTGCCGGACCCGAAGGGGATTTTTGGGACGACCACGGGACTGGCGGCGGAATTCGGCGCGGAACGCGTGCTCGACGCGCCGCTGTCCGAGAACGCTCTGACCGGGTTGGTCATCGGCGCGGCGCTGAACGGGATGCGTCCGATTCTCACGCACCAACGGGTGGATTTTGCGCTGTTGAGTCTCGAACAGATCGTGAATCAGGCGGCCAAGTGGTTTTATATGTTCGACGGACGCGGCGGCACGGTGCCGATTGTCATTCGTATGGTCATTGGTCGCGGTTGGGGGCAAGGCCCGCAACACGCGCAGAGTCTGGCCTCGTGGTTCGCGCATATTCCCGGACTGAAGGTCGTCGCGCCGGCAACGCCCGCCGATGCGAAGGGCATGTTCATCGCCAGTGTGGAGGATGAAAACCCGGTGATCTTTTTGGAGCACCGCTGGCTGCACGGGATGCGCGGTCCGGTTCCGACCGGCTATCATCGCACCGAATTGGGAAAATGTTTCGTCGCCCGCAAAGGCAAGGACGTGACGGTGGTGGCCAGCGCGCACATGTTAATCGAAGCCATGCGGGCCGCTGAATTTGCCTCAACCCGCGCCGGAATTGAAATGGAAGTTGTGGACGTGCGCTGTTTGAACCCTCTGGATTTTTCGACCATTGCGAAATCGGTGCGCAAAACGAAGCGGCTGCTCGTGGCCGACGATGATTCGATGCATTGCGGCTTCGCTGGGGAAGTCGTGGCGCGCGTTTGCGAATCGGGCATTCAACTGGCCGCGCCGCCGATGCGCGTGACGTGGCCGGACTGTCCGTCGCCGAGTTCGGCGGCGTTGGCGGAGGCTTTTTATCCGTCGGACCGCGATTTGTTCGTGGCGGTTTGCAAGATGGCCGGTCGTGGCGCGGAACTTGCCACTGATTTTCCCAAGCGCCCATGTCCGGTGGACGTGCCGAACCTCGAATTCCCCGGTCCGTTTTGACGCTCTATGGCCTTGCGCATTCCTTACATTGATCTGGCCGCGCAGCATCGTTCGTTGCGCGAGGAGATTCTCAAGGCCGTGGGCGGAGTTCTGGATTCGGGCCAGTTCATTCTCGGCGAAGAGACGGAACTTTTTGAAAAGGAATTTGCGAAGCTCCACGCCGCCAAACACGCGATTGGCGTCAACTCCGGCACGGACGCGCTCATCCTCGCGCTCAAGTGTCTCGGTATCGGCCCCGGCGACGAAGTCATCACCGCGCCCAATTCTTATCTGGCGAGCGCCAGTTGCATTGCGCTGGTGGGCGCGACGCCGAAATTTGCCGACGTGTGCCCGGACATGAATTTGGATCCAGCCGCCGTAGCCCGCGCCATCACGCCGCGCACGCGCGCGATTATTCCCGTTCATCTCACCGGCAAGCCCGCGCCGATGAAAGAGCTTCTGGCCGTGGCAAAAAGACACCGCGTGGAAGTGATCGAAGACGCCGCGCAAGCCGTAGGCGCAAAACTCGACGGCCAGCCGGTGGGCGCGATTGGACGGGTGGGCTGTTTCAGCCTCCATCCGTTGAAAAACTTGAATGCCTGCGGTGACGGCGGCGTGATTGTCACCAACGACGACGCCATCGCCCAGCGATCCAAGCTTCTGCGCAGCCACGGTCAGCCGAGCCGGAACGATTGCCTCGAATTTAGCATGGTGTCGCGGCTCGATTCAGTGCAGGCGGCGATTTTGCGTGTGAAACTGCGGTATCTTGAAACCGTCACGGCGAAACGCCGGGCGAACGCCGAACAATATAGCCGTCGGTTGACGGGCTGTTCGCGCCTTCAGTGTCCCGCTGAATCGCCCGGAGAGTTTTGTGTTTACCACACGTTCATCATTCAGGCGGACAAGCGCGATGAACTCGGGCGCCACTTGGAATCACGTGGCATCGGGACGGCGATTCACTATCCGACGCCGATTCACTTGATGACCGTTGGCCGGAAAATGGGACACAAGCCCGGCGACTTCCCTGAGACGGAACGGCAGGCCGGTCGGATCTTGAGTCTCCCGATTTATCCCGAATTGACGAGCGCGCAAATTGATGAAGTGACCAAGGCAATTTTGGAGTTTTACCAGACGAACTAAAATCTTGAACCCATGAAAGTTCCCTTTTCCTATCTCGACCGGCAGTTCGCCGACGTGGACACCTATCTCAATGATCTGCGCGACTTCGTGAAGACGGGCGATTTCACGCTCGGCAAGCCACTCACCGAGTTCGAGACGAACTTCGCCAAGTATTGCGGCCTGCCGCACGCCATCGGTGTCGGCACGGGCACGGACGCGATCATCATGCCGATGCGCATGTGCGGCGTCGGGCCGGGCGACGAGGTCATCACGACGACCTTCACATTTTATGCGACCGTAGGTGCGATTGTTGCGACGGGCGCGAAGCCGGTGTTTGTGGACAGCGACGAAGGTTTCATGATTGCGGCGGACCAGATCGAGGCCGCCATCACGCCGCGCACGAAGGCGATCGTCACCGTGACTTTCAGCGGCAACGTGCCGGAGATGGACAGAATCAAGGCCATCGCCGACAGGCACAAGCTGATGATCTTCGAGGACTCGTGCCAGTCCATCGGCGCGCAACTCAACGGCAAACCGATGGGAAGCTGGGGCGAGGCGGCGGCCTACAGTCTGCACCCGCTGAAAAACCTCAACGTGTGGGCCGACGGCGGCGTTGTCACGACGCGCTCGGCGGAACTCGCGCGGAAATTGCGGCTCTATCGCAATCACGGCTTGGTGAACCGCGATGAGATTGAGTTTTTCGGCATCAATTGCCGGCTCGACACCATCCAGGCGGTCATCGCCAACCGGTTGATGAAGGAAGTTGAATTCATCACGAACACGAAGATCAAAAACGCGGCGACCTACGACGCAGCGTGGCGCGACATTCTGGATTGCATTCAAGTTCCCGTCCGGCGTCCAGGGGTGAAGCACGTTTATCATCTCTACATGGTTCGTGCGAAGGATCGCGACGGGCTGTTGAAGTTTTTGCAGGAGAAAGGCGTCGAGGCGAAGGTGCATTATCCCACGCCGATCCATTTGCAACCTGCGGCGGCTTATCTCGGTTACCAACGCGGGACTTTTCCGAAGGCGGAGGCGGATGGCAGCAGCATCATCACGCTGCCGGCGCATCAACATTTGACCGAAGAAGAGATTGCTTACACTATCCGCTGCGTCCACAATTACTATGGCAAGTGAAGCCGCTTTCACCCACACACGATGAACGCTGAAAAAATTCTGGATTACGACAAACTGGTTGACGCCTACCACGTCAACCTGGACGCGACGCTGCGCGGCTTTCGCGCGGCGGAGGAAATGCTCGACACTTGGGTGCCAGACGAAGACCCAATCCGCAGCCTGACCAACCTCGTCGAGGCAGCGCAATTGTGCGGCAGCGAGTCGGTTTCCGTGCGCGTCGGCAACCAAACGTTGGACGGCCATTCTTCGGAACTGTTGAAGGAAAAGCTGGCGAGCCTCGGGGAAGTGGCGATGGCCAAGGAAAAAGATTCCTCAACATTCACCATTTCGAAGCTCCAGGAAACAGCGTCGTTCCGCTCCGCGCGACCCATCTACCAGCAGAAACTGCGTGCGCGGTTTGCGAACCTCCGTTTTAAGCGCGCGTTGAAGGCCAGTGAAAACCAGGTGCCGCAGCGCGCGGCGGAGGAACAATTTTCCCTCGCGTGGGTTGTGCAATCGGACAAGCACATCATCACCGACGCGGTTTTCGACGGCCCAGCCCGAGGCCCGATGCTGGCCGCCCTGGATTGTCTTTGTGAAATTCTCATCGGCCTGCCGGTGCAGGAGGCGCGTGATCACGCGGTAGTCCGGCTGGAATTTTCCCTGCGTGACCCCCGCCAGGGCCACCCGATTTCAGGCATCGTTCTGCCGCGGAACGCCGACCCGATGTTCCGCCTGCCTTCGATTCTGGTGAACCGGCTGTTCAAGGATTATCAAACTTCAACCGGTTATCGCGAGACGATGAATTTTTACGACCCCGGCCCGAGAGCGTCGTGGGCCGCGCTGTCACCGGCGGAACGCGAGCAACGCGTGACGGCCGCGCTCGCCGCTCAGAGATCGGCACTTGGCATTCAGCCCGAGGACGTGCATGTTGTGGAGTGCAAATTTCCGTATGCCGTCACGCTGCGCTTCGAGGATCGGTTGAGCATCCCGGCCAAGCGCAAAGTGGCGCTGGCCATCGAACGGCTGGTGCGGGAGCAGTGTGACCCGCGCCTTGAGGTGTTTTGCGAAGAGAAAAAAGACTTGAGTAAGCTGCGCCGTATGATAGAAAAAATAAACTCATGAGTGGGATGACCGAACATATTGAGAAGCTGATTCTCGACGGGACAAAAATCGCCTGGCATGAAGATCGCGTAAGGGCTTGGGAGGATGGCAAGCGGATCGCCCCGATCACGATTGACATGGCACTCACGCGCGCCTGCAATTTCGGCTGTCACTATTGCTACGCGATGTTACAGGAGAACGACCGCAGCGTCATTGACAAGAAAACCATTACGCGGTTCCTCGATGACTGCGCCGAGATCGGGGTCAAAGGCATCAGTTTCGTTTCCGATGGCGAGAGCACAATTTCGCCGGCGTTCGTCCACGCCTGCCAGTATGGGGCCTCGTTGGGGCTGGCAATGGCGTGCGGCACGAATGCTTACGTTCTGACCCGCAGCAAATCCGAGGAAGTCCTGCCGCACCTGACCTACTTGCGCGTGAACATTTCCGCTGGGGAAGCCAAGCGCTACGCCGAAATCATGGGCGTGAAGGAGGACTTCTTCCATCGTGTTGTGGACAACATCCGCCACATGGTCGAGATCAAAAAGCGCGACAACCTCGACGTGACCATCGGCCTGCAAATGGTGTTGATGCCGCAGTACGCCGACCAGATCATTCCCCTCGCCAAGCTCGGCAAGGAACTGCGCGCGGACTATCTGGTCATCAAGCATTGCAGTGACAACGAGAGTGGCGATCTGGGTGTGGACTATCGCGGGTATTCGCGATTGAGCGATTTGCTGCACGAAGCGGAGTCGCTATCCGACTCCGAATATCAATGCACCGTCAAATGGAGCAAAATCCAGGCGCAGGGCACGCGGTCGTATCAGCGTTGCTACGGCGCGCCGTTTCTGCTGCAAATTTCCGGTTCGGGCCTGGTAGCGCCGTGCGGCATGTTGTTCAATGAAAAATATAAGAAATTCCACATCGGCAACATCTGCGAGCAAAGCTTCAAGGAAATATGGGCAAGCGACCGCTACTGGGAAGTCATGAACTACCTGGCCAGCCCGGAATTCAACGCGCAAAAAATGTGCGGCAGCCTTTGCCTCCAGCACAAGGTCAACGAAGCGCTCGACAGCTTGGTCAAAGGCAAACTGGAAATCGAACATCCACAAGGCAAAGAGCCGCAGCACTTGGCTTTTGTGTGATGAGCGGTTCCGTAGGGAAGGCCACCCGGCGCGCTCGCCGCTCGAATTGAAATTGTCGAAGTCGTCATGGCTTCTACCTTGCTTCCTTCCATTTCGGTCGTGGTGCCGAATTACAACCACGCCAAGTATCTTGAATTCTCCCTCTCTGCCATCCTTCGCCAATCCGTGACGCCGCTCGAAGTGATCGTGCTTGATGACGCCTCCACCGACAACAGCGTCGAAGTCATCCAGTGGTTCGCGGCGCAGCACCCGGTGGTTCGTCTGGTTCAAAATCGGAACAACCTGGGAGTGATGCCGAACATCAACAAGGGGGTTGAATTGTCGCGTGGTGAATACGTTTATGTCGCATCAGCAGACGATGAAATCGTTCCCGGCCTCTTTGAAAAATCATTGCGCCTGCTCGCACAACATCCGCAGGCGGCGTTTTGCTGCGCTATCACGGAATGGCGCGAAGTTGCTTCCGGACTGACCTGGCACATGGCCACCGGAATGGGGGACCAGCCTTGTTTTCTTTCACCCGACGAGATGGTGCGGTTGGGGAAAAAGGGGAAACTTTTCATCGTCACTTCGAGTTGCGTTCAGAAAAGAGAGCCGCTGCTAAAGGCTGGCATCTTTCCGCCCGAATTGCGCTGGCATGCCGACTGGTTTGCCATGTACGTGACCGGCTTTCGCGACGGGATTTGTTTCGTGCCGGAAATTCTGTCCACGGCCAACATCCTGCCCGGGTCGTTTTACCAGTCCGGTCATAAAAAAACCGAACACGAGCAGGTCCTTGTCAAGCTGCTGGATCATCTTAACTCGGAAAAATATGCCGACGTCGCGCCGCGGATCCGCGACAGTGGCGCGCTTTCCATGTTCGCCATGCCGCTGTTAAGACTGATGCTTCGCCGGCCGGAATATCGGCATTTCATTACTACAACCTTTCTGCGAAAGACGCTTCGCCGCAGTGCCGAACTTAAGGCCAAGAAATACTTTCCAACCTGGCTGGCGCGTTGGTGCTTGAATCGCTTCTACCGTTTCCGCAAAGGATAAGGAGCATGATTATTCACAAACTAATTGCTCAATACTTGGGCCACCGCGACGACTCAAGTTTCTACCTGGACCAGGCACGCGACGCCATCCGTTGGATCGAGCAGAGCGGCGTGGCCTTGGGCGGCGGGTGCCGGGCGCTGGACCTCGGCTGTGGGCACGGCATTTTCGGAGCGGAACTCGCCAAGCGCGGATGCCAGATCACATTCGCCGATGACACCAACCTCCTGTGGCCGGACATCGCCGCCTCGCGTTTCCTCACCATCAATCTCGACAAGGACGACCTCTCCGCGTTAGGCGAATATGACCTGGTGGTATGCTCGAACGTGTTTGAACATCTGGCCAAAGCGAAAGACTTTCTCGATTCCGCCCACAAAATCCTGTCGCCGCAGGGGCGGCTGTACTTGAGCTGGACGAATTGGCTGTCACCGTGGGGCGGACATGAGTTTTCCCCCTTTCACTATCTCGGCCCGCGTCGGGGGCATTTAATTTACGATAAATTCACAAAGGGCAAACGCAAACATACGCCGTTTGAAAATCTCTTCCCGACTTACATCGGCCAAACCTTGGCAACCATTCGCCGAAGCTCGAACCTTGTAATCCTTCGCGCCGCGCCGCGTTACTACACGGAACTGTCCTTTCTGGTCCATGTTCCCGTCGTTCGCGAATTTTTCACTTGGAATTGCGCGCTGTTGATTGGGAGGAAAGTGTCCAGGTCACAACTGTCCGGTTTAGAAACCCGGTAAACACGGGTGATTTTGTGTGAGGGGCAACTCGGATGCGGGCGGGAGTTGAGCAAGTGCCTGTGAAATGGGCGTTTTCTCAAACAGCTTGAGACTCAAAATCCGTAGTATGGTGTAGAGACTGGAATCCATATGCAGACGTTTCTTCAAAATGGCGCCGAGCAGATAAACGGCGATGGCGCACCAGATTTGAGTGCGCACAGCGTTCTGGCTCGTGCCGTAGAAGGCTTTGATGCGCAAATGTTGTTTGATCCATTTGAAGAACAGTTCGATTTGCCAACGACCCTGATACAATTACGCAATCGTCAGGGCGGGCGCGGTGAAGTTGTTGGTCAGAAAGACCAACGCCGTGCCGGTCTTGGGATCGCGATAGCCGATGCGGCGCAGGGCGTCGGGATAATCGCGGCGGGCGTAAAAGCCGACGGTCAGCACCGTCTGGTCAAAACGCAGGCCGGTGGCTTTGTTCACCGGACGGAAGTAACGACGGGTGCAACGACAGTTTGTCTTGGCACGGGTGACGAAGAAGGCGGCGCGCTGGTGGAGGCGATGCAACCGGGCGAAGTCCAGGTAGCCACGGTCCATGATGTAGAACGCGCCGGCTTCCCAGACCAGTTGGTCGAGGATGTTCACGCCGTGAACACTGCCCGGCGTGACGATGATGACGGCAGGAAAGTTGCCTTGCAGGGTCAGCAGTGTGTGCAATTTGATGGCGGCCTTGGCGGCGGCGGAAGGTGGCCCACGGGACCAGCGAGAGGCACAGGTCAAGGGTGGTGGAGTCCAGCGCGCAGGCGGCGGCTTGAAGTTCGAAGCCAAACGGTTCATCAGCGTCGAGCGTGGTGGC
>CAYIOH010000040.1:0-14613 GCA_964364975.1 uncultured Bifidobacteriaceae bacterium | reverse complement strand
GTTCTGCGGGACCGCGAATTCGTAAGCGAACGTCTCGCCCGCCTTGATGCCGGGCGGAAGCTGCCAGTTGATTTGCGTGGCCCCGCCGGATTCGCCCGGATCCTTCCAATAGGTATGCCAGCCCGGATCCATTTTGAGATGAACACCCGCAGTGATGGTCTCACCCGGCTTGGCGGCGCTGGCGGACAAGATGAGCGTGGCGCGCGTGTGCGCAGCGTCGGCGGCGACGCCGAAAATACAAATCAACCCGGCGATGAGTGCGGCAAGTGTTCGTTGCACGTAGATATAGATGCCAGAGTGGAGCAAACGTTTGAATCTATTTCGGCGGTTCACCGGCACATTGGTTGCGCGGGAGGTTTGCCAATTACATTGCGGTTTCATAAATTTGCCCGATGTCCTCGCCCCAAAGCACACGCTGGATCTGGTTGCGCAACGGCGATGAAACATTTCCCGCCATGCTCGCGGCGATTGACGCAGCCCAGAAATCCGTCTGCCTCGAAACTTACACTTATTCAGCCAGTCCACTCGGCGACAAGTTCCGCGACGCGCTCGTTCGCGCACAACGGCGTGGCGCGCGGGTGCGCGTGCTGCTTGACGCGGTCGGCTCGCACAGCTTGCCGGAAGACTATTGGGAATCGCTGAAAGCTGTGGGCGGCGAGGCACATATTTTCAATCCGCTCGCGTTGAACCGTTTTGGGATCCGCAACCACCGCAAGCTGCTTGTATGCGACGACGTGGTGGCGTTCGTCGGCGGATTCAACATCGCGCCCGAATACGAAGGCGATGGGGTGACGCACGGCTGGCGCGATCTGGGCATGCGCCTCGATGGCCCGTTGGTGATCGAACTCGCGGCGTCGTTTGATGCGATGTTCAAGTTGGCGGCTTTCCGGCACAAGCGTTTCGTGCGGTTGCGCCGCTCGGCATTGCAGCGGATTGTGACGTCACCCACCGAGCAATTGCTGCGGGGACGACCGGGCCTCGGGCGAAATCCCATCCGCCGCGCACTGCGCGCGGACCTGCGGCACGCACAGAACGCCCAGATCATGGTCGCGTATTTCTTGTCGCCGCAACGCATCCCCCGCCAACTCCGGCGCGCGGGCCGGCGCGGCAACCCGGTGCAACTGATTTTGCCCGGCAAGTCCGACGTGGCCCTCTCGCAACTGGCCGCGCGCAGCCAATATCACCGGT
This sequence comes from uncultured Bifidobacteriaceae bacterium, assembly GCA_964364975.1. Taxonomy (GTDB): domain Bacteria; phylum Verrucomicrobiota; class Verrucomicrobiia; order Limisphaerales; family JADLHS01; genus JALOTT01. The sequence goes on along the minus strand of CAYIOH010000040.1, from coordinate 13,425 downwards.
TGATGAAAGCGGGTGTGGAGATTTACGAGTACCAACCGCAAATTCTCCATGCAAAATTATTCGTCGTGAACGACGCCGTTTATGTCGGCTCGGCGAACCTCGACCCGCGCAGTCTGAGCATCAATTACGAACTGATGATCCGCTTCGAGAATCCACAAATGGCTGCCGAAGCGCGCGAGATCATCGCAGAGGCGCTGCGGCATTGTCGTCGCGTTGATCCAGGGACCTGGCGTCGGTCCCGGACTTTCTGGACGCGGCTCAAGGAACGTTGGGCGTTTTTTCTCTTGTCGCGGATTGATCCCTACGTGGCGCGGAAGCAATGGCGGGCGCTGCCGAACTGATCACCTGGACAAGGCCACCAGGTAACGTTGGACGCGCGTCGCCTCCTCCACGTGCTCGAGCTGGAGATAAATCTGATGCAGGTTGCCGCAGATGCGATGGAACAAGCGGCGCGAACTCACGGGGGAAAGGTAATCGTCACTCACGTCGTAATTGCCGCGGATGAGGTAGTGGATGCAGTCGGTCTTGGTCAGCAACCGTCCGTGGTTGAAGGCGTCAATGTAGATTTCATCCGAGGTGGACTGATAACGGCAGAGGAAATGTCCCGGCAGCCCGATGCCAACGACCGGCAATCGCAGCCGGCGCGCGATCAGCAGATAGAGCAGGCAGAGGTTGATGGGATTGCCCGTGCGCCGGTCGAGCACGCGATTCATGTAGCTGTTGTCCGGGTCGTAGTAACTCTTCTCGTTGCCGGCAAAGTTCAGTTCGTTGAAAAGATAGTCGTTAATCTGGCCAAGCATCTGGTTTGCGCGTTTGTAAAGCGACACGCGCTGGCGCATTTCGGCCACGAAACTGTCGAGCAAGGCCTGATACGCCTCCACGTTTATGTCGGGATATTGCGTCTGGGCCAGCAGCCACGCGGCTTCTTCCAGGTCGAAGTTCTCGCCCTGTTTCATGCAGAACATGAGGAAGTGGTCATCGGCTATCTGCCGATCGAAGTGACGGATGATTTCCTGTGCCCGGCGGCGTAGCAATGGATCGCTGCTCAACGTGTGCGGGTGCAGCCAGTCGCGCGTGACCGCGCCCAAGGACAGCAATTTCGCGCGCACTGCGTGATAGACCAACGCGTCTTCATCGGCCAGCAGGCTGATCAACGCGGCCTTCTGGTGGTCGCGCGCTTCGCTCGGCGCGGCGATGGTGGTGGACGAATCCATACCGAATTGTGCATACAGTGAAACAGACAATGATCGCGGATTCAATCCGAACAAATACGGTGCGGGGTCGGATATTACCGGACTCCAAACTCCAACGCAGCGGCCTCCGGGCGCAGCTTCCGCTCCGCGGGTCACCTTGGACGCGGAGAATTAGAGCTTGGAGGTTTCTTCGTCTGAGTTCCCGCCAAAGTGTTTTTCAACAACGCGCGCTGTTCGGCGCGGGCCTCGCGACGGAGCGCGCGGGCGTCAAGGATGCCGGCAAGCATTGCCAGCGCGGCGAACACGAAACACGCCAGCCAATAAATCACGAACGCCACGCCGTCCAGGCGCTTGCCGGGCGTCGTTTCGCCGGTGGCCAGCATGACGAGGGCCGCCAGCAGACACAATGACCCGAACAAGCGACGGCGGGCTTTGGCGGTGAAGGTCACACTGGGAGAATAACCGGTCGCGATGCGGAAGCACAGTCACGAAATATCGTGGATTTAGATTTCGGTTTTGCCATTCCCACCACGCGTGATAACATCGGGACGTGAGTGAGATGATTCTTACCCAAACCTTCAACCGCATCTGACCTATGCACATCACCAAACAACTCGCCATCTTTCTCGAAAATCGGCCCGGCATGTTGGCCCGCGTGTGCGACGCGCTTGCCGAAAACAAAATCAACATCTACGCCATCTCCACCAGCGACACGGTGGACCACACCGTCATCCGCATGGTGGTGAGCGATTACCGCCGGGCGCAGCATATCTTCGAGGAGCACGGCACGTTGTGCGTCGAGGATGACGTCTTGATGATCGAAGGCGACAACAAACCCGGTTCGCTGTCGAAAATCGCGCACAAGCTCGCAACCGCGAAAATCAACATCGAATACGCCTACTGCGCCACGCCACCCGATGCGAAGAAAGGACTGCTGGTGTTGCGAGTTGCTGATGCAAAGAAGGCGTTGAAGGTTTTGAATTCGTGATGAGCGGTGGGATCCGGAAATCGGTTGGCCCTCACCCTACCCTCTTCCATCCAATAGAGGGAGAATTGTTGCCAGTCTGTCGGTGGACAAGGCTGCATTGAGGTTCTTGTGGGATGTGCATTTGTGTTCCCTCTTCTTGGGGAGAGGGTTAGAGTGAGGGTGAATTGTATGTCCAACCCGAAATCAAAATCGAAACAGCACAGGGGCGAATTCCCCCGCGTCACCTTCCTTGATGGCCGTGGCGATTTGCCGATGCTGGAAATCACCACGCCGTGGAGCAGCGCGGAAATTTACCTGCACGGCGCGCAAGTGACACACTTCAAGAAACACAACGAGCCATCGCTGCTGTTCTTGAGCCAATGCAGCCGCTTCGCCGCCGGCCAACCGATTCGCGGCGGGATTCCAATCATCTTCCCGTGGTTCGGCAAACCGGCGGACAAACCCGCCCAGCACGGTTTCGCCCGCATCCGGGATTGGGAGTTGAAGGAAATGGCCGTGTCGCCCGACGGCTCGGTGAGCGTGCGCTTGCAGATGCCGGAGTGTGCTAATTCGCCCGAATGTCCGGCTTGCACCGTGGACTTCATGGTTACGGTCAATGTCGCTCTGACCGTCGAATTGGTCGTCCTGAACCGATCTGACCGTGAATTTGTTTTCGAGAATTGCCTGCACACCTACTTTGCCGTCGGCGACATTGGCGCGGTGAGCATCACGGGTCTCAGGGGCGTGGATTATCTCGACCAAGTGGAGGCGTTCGCGCGCAAGACGGAGACGAACGACGCCGTCCGCATCACATCCGAAGTGGACCGCGCTTATCTCAACACACCGCACACGGTGGAAATTCGGGATGCGTCGCTGAAGCGGATGGTTCGCGTCGAGAAGGAAGGCTCGGGCTCGACGGTGGTGTGGAATCCGTGGGTTGAGAAGGCCCGGGCGATGCAGGATTTCGGCGACGAAGAATATCAGCAAATGGTTTGCGTCGAATCCGGCAACGTGGCGACGAACAAAATCAAATTGCCGCCCGGTCAAACCTCGCGGCTGAAAGTGAAGTTGAGCAGCGTGCCGCTGCTGTAACGGTTGGGTGTGCGCCGTCGGCGCGTTTCAAGGCTTTTGGTTGGGCGGGACACCCTTCGGCGGCGCCCATTCCAGGACTTGTTTGTCGGCCAGCAGACGCGCTCGGAGTTTTCCGTAATTCACCTTTTGCACAGCAATTTTCTCATTCATGGCGAGCGCCGCGGCGGTGGCGGCGGATTGGCCAAGGATCATGAACACCGGCTCCATGCGAATGGAACCGTAGGCGATGTGCGTCGCGGACAGGCAGATCGGTACGAGCAAGTTCTCGCACTCGACGGCTTTCGGGACGATGGAACGGAAGGAGATTGGGTAAGGCGAGGAGACGTGCACCTGCACGTCGCCTTCGTTCTCCACACGACCATTCTTCACGATGCGCTGGCAATTGTGCGAGTCCATCCCGTACGCGCCCAAACCCACGGGGTCTTCGGCTTTCACGTGCCCACGACAGTTGTGCTCGGTCATCACGTAATCCGACACCATGCGTCGCGCTTCGCGCACGTAAAGTTGGTGCGGCCAGCCGCTGGTGTCGAGGAACTCGTCTTTCGCCGGGCCCCACTCCTGCATCTCAGCGCGCATGTGCTCCGGCACGCGCGGGCTGGTAGCAAGGAAATAAACAAACCCGCGAATGTAATCCTCGTGAGCCTTCCAAATTTTCGCGCGCGTGGCGTAATCGCCATTCGGATATTCGTAGTTCGCGCCGATGAAGTCTGTGGAAAAACCGCCGTTGTTGTTGATGTCGGTCTTGCCGTTGGGCATCCAAACGGGATTCCAGAGTTCCCTGAGTTCAGGTTTGCGTCCAGCCGCGACGAGCGCTTCGAGGTACCGCGCCAGCAGTTCATATTTTGCCGGGTCGTATTTCTCGGGCGGTGTATGTGGGCGCCGGTTCGCCGGATTCTTCGTGTAGCAAAGGCGAAAGTTGTAAGCCTGCACGCGATGATCGCCGTCGCCCGGCTTGCCGCCATCGCCGGATTGGAGGAACGGCAGCAGACCGCTGCCGGGATCGCCCGGTTTCGCGTAAGGATCAACCGGCACGCTGAATTGATGCTTCGGCGTCTCAGCGCGGATGCCGTTGATCGTCTCGCCGTATTTTGCGTTACTCTCACGGCCAACCGTGAAACTCACGCCCGCCTTCGCCATCAAGTCGCCTTCGTAGGTCGCATCAATGAACATCTTCGCCCGATAAGCCCTGCTGCTCTCCATCGTGATCTCCGTTATCCGTTGGCCCCGCTTCTTCACGGTCGCAAGGCGTTGGTGGAAATGGACAGGCACTTTGGCCTCATGCAGCATCTGGAACAGGATGTCCTCGGCGACATGCGGTTCAAAGGTCCACATTGCGCCCTCGGGCGATTTCAACTCTGCTAGGCTGGAACGACCACTGCATTTCTCGAAGTATTCCTCCCGGTTTTCAAATTTCCACGCCTCGTCCCGCGCGTAATGCCGCGCCACGCACTGATATAACTCGCGCGCGATGCCACCGATGGCCGCCTTGTTGCCGATGTCCGTTGCGCCCAGTCCGCCGGAAGTCAGTCCCCCAATATGATTGCCGACTTCGGCGATGACGACAGTCTTGCCCATGCGCGCCGCTTGAACGGCGGCGGCAACGCCTCCCGCCGTACCGCCGTAAATGCAGAGGTCGGTTTCGGTGACTTCCGCGCCGCAGTTCCGCGCGCAAACAGCCAGAATAACAAACGCCAGTGTGGTTTTCCCTGACTTCATTGTTCCCGGATACTCCTAGCGGTGGGTCGCGATCGTGGGGTGCTTTTCCTTCAACGTTGAAAAGTTTCCCTGCTCACAGCACGCCACAAATGTTTCGGTGACGGATTTCAGTTCTTCCCAGCGCGCGCGGATACTCGAAGCTTCCTTGGGCGTTATCTGATTGTCCGCCGCCGCGACCGCGATCGCGGCGAGCAGGTCGGCAAATTCCTGAACGATTTCGTTGGTGGCCGGGATGAGATAATCAGGATGCGGCTGGTGCGTCTTCGGGTTGACAATGAAGAACCCGCCGGCCCGCTGGCAGATCCATTGCACGAGCCGCGGGTCGTTGGTGCTGCGGATTAACGCTTCAACCCGGTCAAGGGGGTTGACCGAGCCGCTTCCGCCTTCGCTTCGCTTCGGCGCGACAAGACCGTCTTCGTCCGGGCATGACGCGCCGTAGTCGGGCGAAGGCGGTTCGGCCCACTTGTAAATCATCGAGAGCGAAAGGCCGAGGTCGGCGGCGACTTGTTTGGCGCTGGTCTTCTGAATTACCTCGCGGAACAGTTCGTGCGATTGCATGCGCGCACGATGGGGAAGCTGAAAATCCTTGGCAAGTGCTATAAATGTCGCGGCAAATTATAGATGCGCCGTGCGGCGTTTCGCCGTTTGATACTCGCGGAGTATGGAAGGCAACCCGATCAACCATGGAATCCGCCCCAGATCGAACGCGGGCGAGCCACCCACCCTTGGCTGGAGTGTGCGCGGTGACGTGGCGCCTACGAAGTTGAATGCTCTCTTGCTGCGAAATCTCGGAGAATAGTTGCTAAGTCAGTGGGTGGATTACATGTTAATTCGATCTCAGCCGGTGTTCAACCCCAAATTTGCCGGTCGAGTGAGCGATATTGAATAGCCTCCGAGACATGGTCGCTCGTGAGATTTTCCGAAGCCGCCAAATCCGCAATCGTCCGCGCCACTTTTAAAATCCGGTCGTAGGCGCGGGCGCTCAGGTTCCAATCGGCCATCGCGTTTTGCAGCAACTGTTTTGTCGTTTCGTCGAGGCCGCAGAATTCCTTGAGTTCCTTCGACCCCATCCGCGCGTTGCAAGTGATTTTCGGTTTGTGCGCGAAGCGGGTTTGCTGTCTTTTGCGCGCGGCGACCACACGCTCGCGGATGTCCGCCGAGGTTTCGCCCGTGCGGTCGCCAGAAATCTCGCGGAACTTTACCGGCGGCACTTCCACGTGCAGGTCAATGCGATCCAGCAACGGCCCGGAGATGCGGCCAAGATAATTTTGAATTTCGCGCGGCGAACTTTTCGACTCGCCGGGCATTTTCCCATCCGGCGTGGGGTTCATCGCGGCCACCAGCATGAATTGCGAGGGGAACGTCATCGTGCCCGCCGCGCGCGAAATGGTCACGCGGCCTTCCTCCAATGGCTGGCGCATGGTTTCCAGCACGCTGCGCTTGAACTCGGGCAACTCATCGAGAAACAACACGCCGTGGTGGGCGAGCGATATTTCGCCCGGCGTGGGATTGATGTTGCCGCCCAGCAAACCGGCATCGCTCGCCGTGTGATGCGGCGTGCGGAACGGGCGGCGCGTCACGAGGCCCACCCCCACCGGTAACAAGCCGACGATGCTGTGAATCTTCGTCGTTTCGAGCGCCTCGTCCAAAGTCAGCGGCGGCAAGATCGTCGGCAGCCGTTTGGCGAGCATGGTTTTGCCCGTGCCCGGCGGGCCGATGAGCAGCACGTTGTGCCCGCCCGCCGCCGCGATTTCCAACGCGCGCTTCACCGATTCCTGTCCTTTGACCTCGGCAAAATCCACGTCGTCGTCGTGCGGCTGGTTGAACATTTTGGCGATGTCCACCTTCGTGGGCGCGAGTTTGATTTCGCCTTCGAGAAACTGGGCGGCCTCGCGAAGATTTTGCACAGGGATGACCTGCAAGCCGCCCACAACGGCGGCTTCGGCGGCATTTTCCGCCGGGACGAGCACACCGGTTTTACCGTCGGCGCGCGCACGGAGCGCCACGGGCAACACGCCTTTGCAGGACCGCACCGCGCCGGTGAGCGCGAGTTCGCCGACGGCGATGAAGTTGTCGAGCTGGTCGGTTTCGATTTGTTCGCTGGCGGCGAGGATACCGAGCGCGATGGGCAGGTCGAAACTCGGCCCTTCCTTTTTCACGTCGGCGGGCGCGAGGTTGATGGTGGTGCGGCCCATGGGGAATTTGTAGCCGGAATTGGTGAGCGCGGTGGACACACGGTCGCGCGATTCCTTCACCGCCGCGTCCGGCAGGCCGACAATGACGACAATGGTGTCCCCCCAGCCGGAATTGACTTCGACCTCGACGGGGTACGCCTCAATGCCGTTCAACGCAGCGGAACAGACCCTGGCTAACATGCGAAAGTTATGTTCGAGCCGGAGGTGCAGTGCAATGCGGCTCTTTGTGGTGTCGTGTGTCGAACTGCCACTGCGTCTGTGCGGGTCTGTTTCATGCGTCGGGCGGGAATCATTTCTTCTTCGCCGGCTCGGGCTCGGCGATCGGTGTCTGGACCGGCGGCTCTACTTTCCAACGGTTCCGATCGCTCAGGAACAACTGATCAGGGAGAAAGCCCGGCGCCGACTGGCGCAGCGGGAAGGACGACAGGGTTCCGGGGCGCAACACGCTATCGAGAATGAAGCTGCCCCAACCACCCTCCGGACGCTCGCCAATCTGGCCAAGCCGAACTTTCTCCCGAAAAGTCATCTCCTGAATCCACTCCGAAAGGACACGGCTGAAACGACCGTTCATGGTTTGCGGCGTGAGGTAAAGCGCGCGTACCGGCTTCAGGTAATCGTTCACGGCGAAGAATTGCTCCTGCGCGTCGAACGTCGTCCAAATGCACTGGCGGTTGCCGTACCACGCCACGGCCCACGGGATGTCGCTCATCATCAATTCGTTCTCCTCCATCCAGCCGGCCACCTGTTGGATCTTAGGCGGGTAATAGGGCGGATAGGTCACCGGGCTGGTGGGCCGCCGGAGCGTGAAGACCATCGGCAGGCACACGATGAAAGCAAAAAATCCCACTACAACGTAGCGCATCTTGGGGAAGATCAGCTTCATCTGGTCCAGCAACAGGAAAAACAAACTCACGGCATAGACAAAGATTAGCGGCAGCAACAGCACCAGCAGGTTCTCGGAATTGAACTCCGGTGAATCCTCCGAGAGCTGCGTCCGACCCAATGCTTGGACGACGATCAGCATCGCCAGGGTCATCATGAGAAAGTAACGCAGCCGGCGGATGGCCGGGTTGCGGAATCCGAGCAGCAAACCCGCCAGAAACAGCGGCGTCAACCAACTGCCGCCCAGCCGGGGCAGATCGTCTTGCAGGATTTGCCGCGAGTTGTTTAGCAGTTTGTGGGTAAAGGTCCCCACTCTCATTTCCAGTCGGTTGAAATTCGGCTCCAAGGCGCGCGCGAGCTTGTGCTCCGGAAACATGCCGGTTGCCTCCACGATGGCAAAAGTTGCAGTGCCGAACGGCGCGCCGCAAATCCGGTAATTGCGGTAGACCCACGGGGACAGCACCAGGGCGAACACCGCTACTGCGACCAGACACAACATCGCCTTCCGCGGCCCGGCGAAGAGGATGAAAAACCCCGTGACCGGCACGATCATCCAGCCGAAGGCGTAACGCGTGAGCGCGCCCAACCCGACCAGCAGGCCCGCCGCCGCCGCCAGCAACAGCAATCCCCGCAGTCCCCATCTCGGCTCGCGCGCCTCGCGTTCGATGAACACCAGACACCACACCAACCCCATGAAGATCACCAGCAGCAACATCGTGGACAGACCCGACACACTGAAGCGCCAGAGCCATTCGCAGCCCAGCAACAAAATGCCCGACAACCACGCCACGCCTGGATCAAACAGCCGCCGCGCCAGCAGAAACGTCAGCCCGATGACCGCAAAAAACAGGAATTCGTTGAAGAAGCCGATCAAAAAATCCGGTTTGTAGCGCAAGAACCGCCCGTCATTGCTCCAAAAAAACTTCGGTGGGCCGATCACCCATTCGAACGGCAACACTTTCATCAACGCCGCCAGCACACCGGGATACACCGGCGGATTCGCCAGATCCGGATGCCGGCCTTTAATGTGGGAATAATCAGCGTTTTCGCCCAAGGGTACGCGCCCGAATTTCGCCTCGCTTCGTTGCTTAACAAGGTAAAGGCTGAACGGCCGGATGAACTGTGTCGTGTAGCCCTTGCCTTCGGCGAGATTGCGCGCCACCTGCGCGGTGTCCATCGCCTCCTGCGTGCCCAGATTGCGGGCCGCCCGCCAGTTATAGCCCGCCGCCAGCATCACTACCGCCAGGCACGCCAAGCCAACTCTCAAATGGCGCAGGCCCGTGCCGATTGCGAGCTTGTGAATCACATTCTGCAACAATTTCATAAATCAAAATCCTCCCAGATGATACGTGTGTAGTTTGCGATGGAACGTGCGCCGGCTCATGCCGATTCTTTTCGCGGCCAGCGTGCGATTGTCTTTGGTTTCTTTCAAAGCGCGGATGATCAATTGTTTCTCGGCCTCCTTCACGGTCAAGTCATTCCTTGCCAGCATCCGCGCCGGATCGGGCGCCCCCGCGCCGCTGCCCGCGCGCACCGACGGCGGCAGATCGCGCGCGCTGATTTTTTCTCCCCGGCACAACACCACCGCGTGCTCGATGGCCGCGCGCAGTTCGCGCACGTTGCCGGGCCAGGAATAATTCATCAACAACTCCAGTGCGTCGGCCGTGAAATCGTTCACCGGCTTGCTGTTCTCTTGGGCAAATTCGCGCAGGAAATTCAGCGCCAGCAACGGAATGTCTCCCGTCCGCTCGCGCAACGCCGGCAGATGAATCTCCACCACGCGCAGCCGGAAAAATAAATCGTCGCGGAAAGTCCCGGCCTTTACGAGGTCCTCCAGGTTCTTGTTCGTCGCCGTGATGAGCCGCACGTCAGCGCTCAGCGTTTTATTCGAGCCGACGCGCTCGAACGTGCGCTCGCCGAGGAAGCGCAGCAGTTTGATTTGAATCGTCGCGTCAATTTCGCCGATTTCGTCCAGGAACAACGTCCCGCCCTGCGCCTGTTCAAAACGCCCGATGCGCCGCTCGTGCGCGCCGGTGAACGCGCCCTTTTCGTGGCCGAACAACTCGCTCTCCAGCAGCGTCGGCGACAACGCCGCGCAATGCACGACCACGAGCGGCTGGTTAGCGCGCGGGCTGAGCTGATGGATCGCCTTCGCGATGAGTTCCTTGCCCGTGCCGCTCTCCCCGAGCAACAGCACGTTGGCGCGCGCCGGCGCCACCTGCTGCACAACCTCAAAGACTTCCTGCATCAACGGCGACTCACCGACAATATTTTCCATGCCGAACTTCGCGTCGAGCTGCTGGCGCAACGAAACGTTTTCGACTTCGAGTGTCTGCCGGCGCAGCGCGCGCGCGATGCGCATTTCCAACTCGTCAATTTGCAGCCGGCCCTTGGCGATGTAATCATCCGCGCCACGCTTCATCGCATCCACCGCGAGTTCTTCCGAGCCGTAGGCCGTCATCAAGATGCAGATCGGTGGCCGGGTCAGCGATTTCGCGCGCGCGATCAACTTCAGGCCGTCCTCGTTGGGCAACCGGAAGTCCGTGAGCAACACATCGAAGCTCTCCCGTTCGAGTAGTTCCATCGCCGCCTTTGTGTCCTCGGCCAGGTAAACGTCGTAACGATCTTCCAGCGCGGCGCGTAGTCCTTCGCGCGTCGGCTTCTCGTCGTCAACGATCAGTAATGTCGGCTTCACTGTTTCCATTTCAGTTCTCGCAATACGCTACACGTTCAGTCATGCAGCGGCGCCTCCAGCAATCGCTGCCTCCGCTCGTGCAACGGCAGCCAGATACGAAAGGTCGTGCCGCGCCTCACGTGGCTTTCCAGTTCGATGCGTCCACCGTGCGCGCGCACGATGCGCTGCACGATCATCAGACCGCGACCGGTGCCCTTTTTCTTGGTCGTGTAGAACGGCTCAAAGATGCGGTTGAGTTGCTCCTGCGGAATCCCGCCGCCCGTGTCGGCCACGCTCACCCACACCCCGTCCATGCCTTCGCCGGTCTGCAGCGTGAGCGTGCCGCCTTTGGTCATCGCCTGCGCCGCGTTGTTGACGAGGTTGACCAGCGCCTGTTGGATTTGCGTCGGGTCAATCGCCGTGGCGGACATCTGGCGCGCCGGTTTGGTCTTTACGGTCACGCCGCGGTTGTCGAGTTCGGGCTGAAGCAATTCAAGCGTCTTGTGCACAACCTCATTGAGCGAGACGACTTTGAGTTGCAACGGCGCGGGCCGGATGGCCTGTAAGAATTGGGTGACGATATAATCGAGACGGTTAATTTCGCCCTTCGCGACCGAAAGGTACTGGTCCAATTTCGCCGCCACGTCCGCCATCTCGTTTTCGCCCGCCAACACCTGCGAGCGCGGTCGCGACGACACCACGCCGACCGGCCCGCCGCGGTTGGAGGCCGCCTTCATTTTCTTCAATTGGCGTTCCATGAGTTGCAGGTGGATGTGCAGTGCGTTGAGCGGATTGCCAATTTCGTGCGCGACACTGGCGGCCAGCAACGTCAGCGCCTGCACGCGCTCGCTTTCGATGGCCTCGAAAGTTTTTTGCCGCGCTTCGGTGGCGTCGTGCAAAATCAACGCCATGCCGGCGCTGCCTTCGGCTTCGCCATCCAACGGTGCGGCGTAGAGCCGGAGAAACCGCGGGCGTGGGTATTGCACTTCGAATTCATGCCGCACGACGTGCGGCCCGCCAGCGACATCGGAGCTTGAAATTTTTCCCCAGTCCACTTCCGGCAGGATTTCGCCGAGTAGCTGTCCCTCCACGCTCGGCTGCAGGCCGAGCAGTCGTGTCACTGCCTGGTTGAAGTAAATGATGCGCCCCCGCTCATCCACCACCAGCACGCCGTCTTCGATGGTGTTGAACAGGGTTTCCAGAAAAGTCCGCTCGCGCGCCAACCGCTGAACGACGGTTTGCAGTCCTTCGGCATCAAGCCGCCCAATGCGCCCAAGGACTTTGTCGAGGAAACTGGATTTCGCTGTAGCCATCTCGTTATGTCGTTAATTCGTTGAAACGTTAAATCGTTAAAACGGCGGCGAGTAACACGCTTCAACGTTTTAACCTATTTAACGCTTCAACGATTCTTAGACCCATTTCTTCTTTTTGAACCAGAGATACGTGGCCACGGTCGAGACGGCTGTCAGGCCAAAGGCAAACAAATAGCCGTGCGGCCAATCCACCTCCGGCAGTTTCTTGAAATTCATCCCATACCAGGTGCCCACAATCATGACCGGCGTCGTGATGACGGTGATCATGGTCAACAGCTTCACAACTTCGCCCGTCTGGTTGGACGACATGTTAAGGTAAATTTGCAAAATGCCCGTGAGTGAATCCATGTAGCCCTGCGCGCGCTCGGAGATGTGAAAGAGCCCGTCGTAAACGTCGCGGTAATACGGCACCAAGTGCGGGCGGATCAATTTGAACTCACCCTGCGCAAACCGCGCCAGCACTTCACGCTGCGGGCCGATGATCTGCCGCAGGTGGATCACTTCCTTCTTCACCAGCAAGATCTTGTTCAGCGTTTCCTTGCCCGGATGTTGCAACGCCAGATGTTCCAGTTCGGCGATTTCCAGCGACAGTTCCTCCAGCGCCGGCTTGTAATTATCCACGATGGAATCCAGCAGCGTGTAGGCCACGCGATCCGGCGCGCGCGCAATGTGCATGTTGGCCTTGACCGCGCGTTCCTCGGTCTGTGAAACACTGCGCAGCGGCGTGGCGTGGTAGGTCACCAGAAAATTTTTCCCGAGGAAGAAATTCAGCTCGCTGGTGGCGAACACGCCGTCTTTGCGGCTGTAGTCCACCGCGTGAATAACCATGAACAGATACGGCGCGAATTTGTCCTCCTCCTTGGGCGCATACTCCTCGACTTTGGGTGACGGGCTGGCTTTGACGCAATCTTCGATGGACAGCGGATGGAAATGGAGCAGGTCTTCCAGCACAAACTTAGTCTCCTCCGGCGTCGGGTTTTCGAGATCAATCCAGAGAAAAAGATTTGTGTCGCTGAGCAGCGTGGGCATCAGAAACATCTCGATGTTCTTGCTGTGCAGGCGGCCCTGCGTGGTGAATGCCAGCGAGCGAATCATGATGGGATGGCTTTATGCATTTGTCGTGTCAGCCTGTCACGAAAGTTAGGCCGATGGCGGGGAAAGGCAAGGCTTGTTTGCGCTGATTCGGCACAGATAATGTATCGTCAAGGTTAATGGACTCCAGCGAGCGCGCATTTTTGCAGGCTTTCCTTGAATGTGCGGCCGATGGTCATCGCCTCGCCCACGCTTTTCATCTGCGTGGTGAGCGTGGGGGCGGCCTGCGGGAATTTCTCGAAGGCGAAGCGCGGAATCTTGGTGACGACGTAATCAATGCTCGGCTCGAAGCTGGCGGGGG
>CAYIOH010000039.1:7007-14802 GCA_964364975.1 uncultured Bifidobacteriaceae bacterium | reverse complement strand
CCAGCGGCAACACGGCCACCTGCGTCCAGACGGTGATCGTGCGGGACACGCAACTCCCGACCATCACCTGCCCGGCGCTGGTCACCGTCAACGCCGACAACGGTTCCTGCGCCGCCACCGGCGTGATCCTTGGCACCCCGATCACCAGCGACAACTGCAGCGTGGCCTCGGTGACCAACAACGCCCCGGCCAGCTTCCCGATTGGGACGAACTCCGTGACCTGGACCGTGACGGACGCCAGCGGCAACACGGCCACCTGCGTCCAGACGGTGATCGTGCGGGACACGCAACTGCCGGTGATCAGTTGTCCGCCCCTTGCGAATCGGACCGTTGAATTTGGCGTGCCTTGGACATTTGACGAGGTGATCGTTTCGGATAATTGCGGCATTCCCACGATGACTGTGAGTACAATTACCAACGCCGCTTGTGGCAATACCTTCACCGCCGTGCGGACGTGGCGCGCGACCGACGCCAGTGGTAACACCGCTGAATGCAGTCAGACCGTGGCGGTTGTGGACACGACCGCGCCGACCGTGAGCATCACCAGCCCGACCAATGCGACGGTGTTCATCGCGCCGGCCAACGTCACTGTGCTGGCGAATGCGTACGACGTGGGTGGAATGATTGCGAAAGTCGAATTCTTTGAGGGCACGAACAAATTCGGCGAAGCCACCAATGGTGCGCCGTACAACGTCGTTACCAACGGTGTACCGGCCGGCAATTATACGTTGACGGCACGGGCAACGGATGCTTGCGGCAACATGAGCACTTCCGCGCCGGTGAACATACTCGTGATCGAACGTCCGCCGCTGTCCATTATCAGCGCGATGCATTTCAATCCACAGACCGGATTGCTCGAACAAACGGTGCGCGTTTTCAACCCGACACTCTCAGAGTATCAAGCGGTGCGTGTTTATGCCGAGAACCTCACCAACGGCACCACGTTGTGGAACAAATCTGGTACGACCAACAACATTCCGTACGTCCAATCCAGCACCCGCGTAACGCCGGGGAGCTATGTGGATTTGATCCTCGAATATTATGTGCCGACGCCCACCGTTCCGGATCCGCATTTGCGCGCGGAACTCGTGGAGCCAGTCGAAGGCGGTAGCTCAGCCGCGGTCGGTGTAGGCCAAGCCATCGTGCGAGCCGTAATGTTGTCGAACGGCACGTTCCTGCTGGAATTTAACTCCGTGTCGAACAGCGTTTATTATGTGCAATACTGCAACGATCTGCAGACCTGGAAGACCGCGCAGCCGTCCATCATCGGCACGGGCACGCGTATTCAATGGGTGGACAACGGCCAGCCCAAGACCGAGAGCGCGCCCAGCGGCGAACCAATGCGGTTCTACCGGGTCATTGCCCTTCCCTGATTCAAGCGCAAATGGAAGGTTTTATGAGAACATTTATGAAGACGAACTGGAATCACGCCGCGATCACGACCGCCATCCTCCTCGCTGCCAGTGCGGCCCGGGCCGCGACCAACGAACCGGCGTTGCTGCTGGAGCCAAAAACCATTTCCAAGAACCATCTCATTCTCAGTTATCGCCTTGGGCTGAACATCACGGCGGACTTCCGGCGGTTTGGCGGCTTCCCTGCGCTGACCGATCCCGGTCCGGACACGGGCGCGACGGAGAATCGAAATTACGACAACGGCTACAACCGTGTGGACATCACCGGCAACGACCACCAGCCAGGCTTTCCGGACACGACGTGGAATTGGGGATTTCAAGGTGGCGATGCCGTACAGGGCAACAGCATCGTTTTGCACAGCTCATCGTCTCCGGCCAACGCGGTTTCCAAGAATAATGACGATGGCGTCAATCACGGCTTTGAGATCTCTTACCAGCGTGAACTAATACGGGCTGTGAAATGGCACGGTGGACTCGAAGCTGCTTTCGGTTTTACCACGCTCTTGATCAGCGACGAACGCGTCCTGCGCAACGAGGTGAATCAGATCACCGACACGTTTCCTGTGCCGGGCGGCGTAGAGGTCATTCCGGGGTATCCGTTCGGGCCGAACGACAGCTACGCCGGGTCCTATGCCGCACCTGGACCGCTGCTGAATTCGTCACTAGACCCCGGGCAGCGTGTGCGCGCGGTCATCACGGATGTCACAACCATCACCGGCCAGCGTCAGCTTGACGCGGACATTTACCTATTCCGGCTCGGCCCGTATGTGGAGTTCCCGTTAACGGAAAAACTTTCATTGTTCGTCAACGGCGGGTTGAACATCGCAGTCGGCGCGACGGATTTCAGCTTCACCGAAACTATCACTTTCGACAACACCACCCGCGCGGTGCGGAAAGACGCGGGATCGCAGACCGACGTGCTGGTGGGCGGGTATGCCGGGGGTGGGCTGGCCTACGCGTTAAACGACCGATGGGGCGTGTTGGCCGGGGCACAATTCCAGACGGCAGGTCGCTCGATCAACGAGCAAGGGGGGAAACAGTCCGTGCTCGACATGGGGGAGACCGTTGTCGTGACTGTCGGTATCAGCTATTCGTTCTAAAAGCAGAATCCGAAACGGGGCTAAGCGGCTTTCCATCGCAGTCATATAAGGAGCATAAGGAGAAATATGAACAATCGAATCAAACTATTGGTTGTGGATGATCATCCGGTCGTCCGCAAGGGCATCAGCCTGTGTCTCGCGCGGCACGAAAACATTGAAATCGTGGGCGAAGCCGGCGACGGCCAGGAGGCGGTGCGCCTCGCGCGCGAGTTGCAACCTGACCTCATGCTCATGGACATCAACATGCCGCAGATGAACGGGCTGGCCGTGACGGAATTGTTGCAGCGCGAACTGCCCAGGATAAAGGTGTTGATTCTCACCGGGCATGGACAACTGGACGGCGTGATGCGGGTTGTTCAATCCGGCGCCCGCGGCTTCGTGCTCAAGGCGTCGCCGCCCGAAGAACTGGTTCGCGCCATCGAAACGGTGCAAGCCGGCCAGACGTATTTCAGTTCAGAGGTTGCCCGTGTGGCGCTTAACCAGTACGTGCGCGGCGGAAAAGCTCCCGGCGCGGCGCAATTGACCAAGCGCGAGCGCGAGGTGATCACGCAAGTTGCCGAGGGCCTGAGCAACAAGGCAATTGCCGTTCAACTCGGCGTCGGCGTGCGCACCGTGGAAACCCATCGCGAACGCATCATGCGCAAGCTTGACATTCACTCCATCGCCGGGCTGACGAAATTTGCGATTGCCCGGGGCTGGGTGTCGGTGGGAAGTGAAATGGCCGCCTGAGCGCGGCGAAGCTCAAAGCTAAAGGGAAGATTCAAGCGCGAACGACGGACGATCAGGGCCAATTTAATAGGCGGATGAAGCGCAAATCGCGTTTCGTCCGCTTTTCTTTTCCGCGTGCCGTCCTCGCCAAATCGCGCGGTGCGGTTGGTGGCGGAAGCCGTTTTTGGGTTCGACGCGCGGCGCGCGTTTGTGAGCGTCTATTTCTCCGCTTGTGAAGAGTTTGTTACTAAGATTCAATAACTCCGCTTTGCTCAAACCGGAAATTTTCTATCTGCTGGTGTCATGATTGATTCAGTTTCAGAGAACGCGGGTGGCGTGGCGGACTTGAAGAAGGCGCGCCGCCGAAAAGTGTCCGCGTCGGAAGCGGCGCGGACTGACCGGTTGCCACCGCACGCACCGGAAGCGGAGCAGGGGGTGTTGGGCTGCATTCTCCTCTCGCCCAACGAATGTCTCGGTGAGTGCATCCAAAAGATCAAGACCGAGGCCGAAGTTTTTTACGACCTGCGGCATCAGACAATTTACCGCGCGCTCGTGGAAATGTACGACCACCGCGAGGCGATTGACATCATCACGCTGCAACAGCGCCTCGCGGATCGGCAACAGCTTGAACAAATCGGCGGCATCCCGTATTTGAACGGCTTGCAGGACGGCGTGCCGTCGGCGGCCAACCTGTCCTACTACCTCGACATCATACAGGAAAAATTCCTCCTGCGGAAAATGATCCACACCTGCACGGACGTCATTGGTCGCGTGTACGATTTTGATGGCGACGTGGAGGCGCTGCTCGACCAGGTCGAAAGCGAAGTATTGCGAATGAACGAGTCGCGCGTGCAGGGCGGCGCCACGCCAATCAAGCAACTCGTCACGGACGCCATCCAGACGGTCGAAAAGTTTTTCAACCGCCGGGGCGAACTAGGCGGCGTGGGCACGGGCTTCACCGATTTGGACAAGATGACCGACGGCTTGCACGGCGGCGAAATGATCGTCATCGCCGCGCGGCCGAGCATGGGCAAAACCTCGCTGGCGATGAACATCGTCGAGCACGCGGTCTTGACTCAGAAGCTGCCGGTGGGCGTGTTCAGTTTGGAAATGACCGCCGAGGCGCTCGTGCTGCGCATGTTGTGTTCGATAGCGAAGGTGAACTTGCGGAGCATCCGCGAAGGGTTCATGACCGAGTCGGATTTTCCGAAGCTGCGGATGGCGACCGACCGGCTGGTGAGCGCGCCGCTGTTCATTGACGACTCGCCGGGGCTTTCGATTTTGCAGTTGCGCGCCCGCGCCCGGCGGCTGTCGCAGCAGTTCGGCATCAAACTTTTCGTCGTTGACTACCTGCAACTGCTCCATTCTACTGCGCGCCGTTCGCAGGAAAACCGGCAGCAGGAGATCGCCGATATTTCCGGCGGGATCAAAGCGCTGGCCAAGGAATTGAAAGTGCCGGTGCTGGTTCTGAGCCAGTTGAACCGCGAGTTGGAGCGGGACAAGAGCCGCCGGCCACGTCTGTCGGACTTGCGCGAGTCGGGCGCGATTGAACAGGATGCCGACTTGGTGGGTCTGCTTTACAAACCCAGCAGCGGCGATGACGACGAGGGCGGCGCGACCGAAGAGCCGGACGGGATTCCGGTGAACCTGCTGATCGCCAAGCAGCGCAACGGCCCGACCGGCGACGTGAATTTGACGTTTTTGAAACCATACACCCGCTTTGAAAGCGCAGCCAAAGTCAGCGACGACGACGTGCCGGCCTTCGCCGGGCCGTAGCCTGTATGCCGTCACGCTTCTGTACCCCAGTCGCCAGCCTCACTCCGCAGGCGCGGCGACTTTCGCTACGGGCCGGCTAAGGCCGGGGAACTGAGCCGCGATGAAATCATTGCTTCGCCTTTGCGGACTTTGCGCGTTGCTCGCTCTTCTGGGCGGGACGGCGTGGGGGCAATTGACGGGCCCCAAAGTTGCCCGCATTGCCATCAAGCACGTCGGCCCTGCCGCCGTCAGCGACGAACTCATCCGCGCCAACATCCGCGTCAAGTCCGGCGATCCCTACCTGCCTGCGGCCGTGGATGACGACGTGCGCAGCCTCTACGACACGGGTCTGTTCTACAATGTCCGCGTTACCGCCGAACGCGGGGACGACGGCCTGGCGCTCACCTATGTTGTGCAGGCCAAGCCGCGCCTGACCGACATCAAGTTCCAGGGCAACAAAAAGATCAGCACCTCCAAATTGGCGAAAAAAGTCACCTCCAAGGTTGGCGAGCCGCTTGACGAGCGAAAGCTGTTCACCGACAGCCAGGCCATTCAGGAGGCGTATCAGAAGAAAGGCTACCCGCGCACGGAAGTGAAATACGTCGTGAACATTGACGAAGCCGCCGGCCGCGGCACGGCGACGTTTGAGATCAAGGAGAGCCCCAAAGTAAAAATCACCCAGGTCCAATTTGTCGGCGCACAGGTGTTCCCCGAGAAAGTGGGTCTCTTCGAAAAACTGTTCCATCCTTCTCGAAAGGGGTTGAGCAGCGTCATCAAAACGCGCAAGCGCTGGATGTTCTCGTGGCTGACCGGTCGGGGCACTTTCAAGGATGATCAATTTGAGGAGGATCGTGAACGGCTGGCTGAATTTTACCGCGAAAAAGGCTACGTGGATTTTGAAATCAAGGACGTGCAGTTCGAAAACCCGACGCCCAAAACGATGATCGTCCGGCTGAACATTTTCGAAGGGCGGCAATACAAGGTGGGCGCGGTCACGTTCGCCGGCACCACCATGTTGCCGACCAACCGCGTCGCCCAGGCGTTCAAGCTCAAGCCCGGCGCGCCGTTTGCGCCCAAGAACCTGTCCAAGGACATCGAGATGGTCGAGGATTTCTACGGTTCGAAGGGCCACATTGACGTCACCGCATCCAGCGGGAACCTCCAGGTCAAGCGCCTGGCCAACACCGGCACCGGCACCATGGACCTGCAATACAAGGTGGACGAAGGCCAGCCGTCGTATGTCGAGAAGATCGAAATTCGCGGCAACGTCAAGACCAAGAACAAAGTCATCCGGCGCGAACTGGCGGTTTCACCGGGCGAACTCTTCGACATGGTCCGCGTGAAAGTGAGCAAGCGGCGGCTCGAGGGCTTGCAGTATTTCGAAAAAGTGGACGCGCGGCCCGAGGACACCGACGTGCCGAATCGCAAAAACCTGGTGGTCAGCGTCGAGGAAAAAAACACCGGCAACATGACGATGGGCGCAGGCTTCAGTTCGGTGGACGCCGTGGTCGGCTTCGTGGAAGTCAGCCAGGGCAACTTTGATTTGTTTCATCCGCCCACGTTCACGGGTGGTGGCCAGAAATTCCGATTGCGTGTGCAGTTGGGCACCCAGCGCCAGGACTACATCCTGTCTTTCATTGAACCTTGGTTTCTCGGTCGCAAACTCTCCTTGGGCGTCGAGTTGTATCATCGCGAGCTGAATTTCCAGAGTGTTCAGAATCTCTATGACGAACGACGGACTGGCACCCGCCTCAGCCTGACGCGGGCACTGTGGAGCGACTTCCTCATCGGCAGCGTCAGCTACACTATCGAAAACATCGGCATCATTCTCAACAGCGGGCTGCACGGGCCGCTGTACATGCGGCAGGATGGGGCGGGTCACAACCAGGAATACCTGGTCATTCCCGCCAACGTGCCGCAGGCGATCCTCGATGAAGAGGGCAATTCGCTCGTCTCCAAGGTGGGATTCTCGCTGGCCTACGACACGCGCAACAGCACCATGCTGCCCGATCACGGCCAGCGCACCGAGATGTCAACAGACTTCGTGGGTGGCCCGTTGGGCGGCGGCAAGGAATATTACAAAGTAGAACTCAAGTCCGGGTGGTACATCCGCGGCCTGTTCAAGGGCCATGTGCTGGAACTGACCGGGCGCGCTGGAGTTGCCGACAGTTTTGGCAACGGGGACGTGCCGTTTTACGACCGCTTCTACCTGGGCGGCCTATATTCCTTGCGCGGATTCCAGTATCGCGGCATCAGCCCGCGCGACCCGAGCTACGGCATCAATCCGCAGATGCCAAACGAACCCATTGGCGGCAACACCTACTGGTTCGGCTCGGCGGAATACAGCATCCCGATCATTCAGAAGGAAAAAACCGGCGGCGTGCGTTTTGCCCTCTTCTACGACATCGGCAACGTGGCCGCCAATTCTTACAAATTCGACTTCAGTAATTTCAGCGACAACTGGGGTATCGGGTTGCGCCTCAATCTGCCCATCGGCCCCTTGCGCCTGGACTACGGCATCCCGATCCATCACGACGAATTTAACAAAGGCTCCGGCCGCTTCCAATTCGGCGTCGGCTACACGCGCGAATTCTGAACATGACGCAACCTCGCAAAATAATTCTGTCGTCGCTCGTGGCCACCGCCCGGCGGTGGGGGTTTGTGTTCGGCGCGGCGGCGCTGGTGGTGTCGCCGGTGGCGGCTGAACCCGGATTGGCCGGCCCGCCGCAGCTTTCCGCGTTGGCCAACCTGCCGCTGTATTTCGAGGCCAATCGCGGCCAGGCCGGGAGCCCTGAATCCTTCGTCGCGCGTGGTCGCGGT